>DFIJ01000078.1:0-2647 GCA_002372775.1 Christensenella sp. UBA3700 | reverse complement strand
TCTCCCAGCTGAGCTAAGCTTCCACAAAAGTGCTTTTATAATATAACAAATCTATTGTGAATTGTAAAGCACTTTTTAAAATTTTTCTTTATTTTCTTTTCTTGAATAGTTCACACATTTTTTGGAACCTATCTTTTATTGGATTTTGCGTATTTCCAAGCGATTCGTTAAATTGCTTTAACAAGTCTTTTTGCTTATTATTTAGGCCCCTTGGAGTCTCAACCTTGATAGTAAGATATAGATCACCATATTGTTCTTTTTGTAGAACTTTCATACCATATCCTCTTAATCTTAGTTTAGTTCCAGATTGTGTAGCTTCAGGTACTTTAGTCTTTGTTGTACCCTTCATTGTTTCAACTTCAAGTTCACATCCAACAGTTGCATCATAGAAGTTTACAGGTACATCCATATACAAGTCGTTACCAACTCTCTTGAATTCATCACTTGGCTTAACATAAATACTAATAACAAGATTACCCTTAGGTCCGCCATTTTTACCACAGTGACCTTCGTGTCTTACTGTCATATTCATGCCACTATCAATACCTGCAGGAATATTAACAACTACGCTAGCCTTAACTCTGTTATAGCCTTTGCCACCGCAGTCCTTACACTTTTCCTTAACTACTTTTCCTTTACCTCCACAATGTGGACAAGGAGTTTGAACAACTTGTTGTCCAAACAATGATTGTTGAACTCTTCTAATATATCCTGTTCCTTTACAATATTCACAAGTAACAACTGATGAACCATCTTTAGCACCAGTTCCGTGACATGTAGAACATTCTTCATCTCTATATACTTCAATAGTCTTTTTTACGCCATTGTAAGCTTCTTCAAATGTTAAATCCAATCTAACATGAATATCATCACCTTGTTGTGGAGCATTTGCTCTAGAGGCTCTTGAGCCGCCCATGCCGCCACCAAAGAATGAATTAAGAATATCTTCAAAACCACCGAATCCTGCACCATCTGCGCCGCCACTGAATCCGCCAAAGCCTTGAGGACCATCTTCGCTTCCATATTGATCGTAATTTGCTTTCTTATTAGGATCGCTTAATACTTCATACGCGTGGTTGATTTCCTTAAACTTTACTTCAGCATCTTTCTTTTCTTGTTCTGAAGCAGTTGTAAATCTATCTGGGTGATATTTCATAGCAAGCTTTCTATAAGCTTTTTTGATATCATCCTCACTCGCACTTTTTGATACGCCTAATACTTCATATAAATCTTTATCCATATTATCCTTTTAACAACTTTGGAATCTCACCATTTTTCTAGATGAGATTCCTCAGTCAAACATATAACGGAGTTTATTTATGCTTATTTATTGCCATTATTTGCGTCGCCGCCATCAATAATGATATCGTCTGGGTTTACAGAACCATCTGGGTTCTTTGCTGCTCCTTCTTTTGCTGCTTGTTCAGCTTGAGCTGCTTGATATAACTTTGTGAAGATTGGAGCATTAGCCTTTGTCATTTCATCAATGATCTTTCTTGTTGCTTCAGCATCTTTAGCATCTGCTAAATCTTTCTTTGCCTTATCGATAGCATCTTGTAATGTCTTCTTATCTTCTTCAGAAATCTTATCACCAGCTTCTGTCATAGCCTTTTCTGTAGCGAAGATCATTTGATCTGCATCGTTCTTAGCATCAACAAGTTCTTTACGCTTCTTGTCTTCTTCAGCATACTTTTCAGCTTCCTTAACAGCCTTATCGATTTCATCATCTGAAAGGTTTGTAGAAGAAGTGATTGTAACGCTTTGCTTCTTACCTGTTCCCTTATCTACTGCTGTAACGTTAACAATACCGTTAGCATCGATATCAAATGTAACTTCGATTTGTGGGATACCACGTGGAGCTGGAGCAATACCATCAAGTTGGAATCTACCAAGTTCCTTATTATCATTAGCCATTGGTCTTTCACCTTGTAGTACTCTGATATCTACGGCTGTTTGGTTATCTGCAGCTGTTGAGAATACTTGTGACTTTTGAGTAGGAATTGTTGTATTTCTATCGATTAACTTTGTGAATACGCCACCCATTGTTTCAATACCTAATGAAAGTGGAGTTACATCAAGTAATAATACGTCCTTAACATCACCAGCAAGAACACCACCTTGAATTGCAGCACCTAATGCTACGCATTCATCTGGGTTGATACCCTTGAATGGTTCCTTACCTGTAGCTTTCTTAACTGCTTCAACAACAGCAGGGATTCTTGTTGAACCACCAACTAAGATAACCTTTGCTAAATCGCTTGTAGATAAGTTAGCATCAGCTAAAGCCTTCTTTAATGGGATTAATGTTCTATTTACTAAATCTGCTGTTAAAGCATCAAACTTAGCTCTAGATAAATCCATATCAATGTGCTTTGGTACACCATCTACCATTGTAATGAATGGTAAGTTAATATTTGCATTTGTAACGCCAGATAATTCAATCTTAGCTTTTTCTGCAGCTTCTTTGATACGTTGCATTGTAGCAGGATCCTTAGATAGATCGATACCTTCGTTCTTCTTGAATTCAGCTAAAATGTAATCCATGATAACCTTATCGAAGTCATCACCACCTAGGTGTGTATCACCATTTGTAGATAATACTTCAAATACGCCATCTTCAATTTCAAGGATAGATACATCGAATGTA
>DFIJ01000122.1 GCA_002372775.1 Christensenella sp. UBA3700 | reverse complement strand
GAATAACGTGCATACCTACACCTGCACCACCTGGTGGTACCATGTTTGTAATACCTGCTAGTGGGACATATGTCATTCTTTCAAAGAATGAAGATAATTCTGGGTGTGCTTCTACTTGATCAGTATGCATGTTTAATACTTCAGCAGAACCTGGAACGAAGATTGGAAGAGTCCATCTTCTTTGTGCTGGATCTGGCTTAGCATTTTCTTCTGGATGGTCATATTCTTTATCTACACCCTTATGGTCATGTGTATAGTGATTACCATAATCGAATTCAAGAATACCTACACGAGCCATTTTCATAAGGAACTCTTCAAACTTTTCTCTATCCTCTTTTGTGTTAGGTATCTTATTCATTTTGCACATTTGATCAAATGAATAATGATGTCTTACTTTCATCTTAAGACATACATCTGCCATCTCCTCTGTGACTACACCAGCAATACCCCAATATTCAGGAGCTGTTGTTGGTAGAGCCTTTGGCGATAATTTGTGATCGAAAACATCGGTAATCTTTTTACCTAACTTTTGTACCTTCTTCATAGGTTGCGTGTCTGCATAGTGAGGTGCTTTTTTACCGAATGAGTCATAAAATTCATTAAACTTATCCATGGGGTTCCTCCTTATCATATAATCTATTTACTTTGCCATTCTTTAACTTGGCGGCGACACCAATCAACCCAGGCATCAATTCCTTCACCAGTTTTCGCGCTAATTGGGAATATCTCTGCATTAGGATTTAATTTTAAAATTCTCTCTTTTGCTTTTTCTATATCGAAATCAAATACGGATAATGTATCAATCTTGTTAATTACAACTGCATGGCATATTGTAAACATAAGTGGATACTTAAGTGGTTTATCATCACCTTCTGGAACAGATAGGATCATAGCATTCTTGCTAGAACCAGTATCGAACTCAGCTGGGCATACTAGATTACCAATGTTTTCAAGTATTGCAAAATCAACACCATCAACACCAAGTTCATTCACACCTTGTCTTGTCATTTCAGCATCCAAGTGGCACATACCACCAGTGTGCAATTGAATAACCTTGACACCAGTTGTGTCTTTAATTGTATGAGCATCGCATTCGCCATCAATATCGGCTTCCATTACTGCGATAGTCATTTCATCTTTTAATGCATTGATTGTTTTTGTTAAAGTTGTTGTCTTTCCAGAACCTGGAGATGACATTAAATTTAAAAGGAATGTTCCCTTATTTTTTAATTCTTGTCTAAGATTTTCTGCGTCTTTATTGTTATCTTCAAAGACACTTTGCTTAACTTCAATAATACGGATTTTATCCATTACAAACTACCCCTCATCTTAAATCCTATTAGTATATTAATTATATACCTATATTACTATATAAACAACTTTGGCCCATTTTTGGGGCATAATTAGGAGAGTATATGGCCATTTTGGCTCATTTTCTTTAAAATAGTCCCAATCCAAATCTAGCATAACGAGTTTATGCGTATATGTTATAATTAAAGAAACTAAAAAATACTTAAAGATAGGCTATGCTGATAAGAATTGCAAAAACAATAATAATAGTAACAGTTCATTTAATTCTTCACTTTATACTTCTTTTATTTAAAGATGAGTATATCGTTGGATGGGTAAATAATTTTCCATGGCTAGTTTGTATGATAGCCTCTGCTATATTCTCTTTATGTGATTTTAAATACACTTCATTATTAATTTTGGCAGGAACAGCGTTAGGCCAACTATTTGGTTTTCTTTTCGGCGAAGCTTTAGGAATTTTGTTAAACAATAACGATCCTTGCTCTACTAATGATGGCTGGCTAATTTATATAATCGCTGTATTCATTTCATTCTTAAGTGGATTTGTGATTGACCTTATTACTTATAATCGAAAAAAGAATAAGACTTCTACTATATAGCAGAAGCCTTGCTTTATATCCTGATTCTCAAATTAATCTTTGATACTAATATTAATATCTCCAGTATCTGTTGTAATTTTGCACACACCATCGCCTAATGATAGCGGAACTTTAACAGATCCTGTATCTGAGTGAGCATTAAATTGCTTTGCTGTTTTTATAGTTCCTCTTACATCTCCTGTTGATGTTTCAATATAGATATCTTTAGCATCTGAATCATCAAGAACGACATTTCCTGTAGATGTTTCAATTGTCATCTTACTTGTTATTAATGTCTTTTTAACTTTAACGTTACCTGTAGATGCTGTAGCTTTTAAATTAACTGCATTTAAATCAGTTATATCTATACTTCCTGTTGATACAGAAACTAAAACGTCACCCATTACTGATACATTGTTTATATCAACTTCTCCTGTTGATGCTTTAAGATTCATATATTTTGCTTGGGTATTTTTAATTTCAATTTGACCTGTTGAAGCTTCAGCCTTTAATGAATTAGTTACTACCGAACTAAATGAAACACTACCTGTGCTTACTTCAATATTTACACTCTCAAAAGTATAGCCTGATGGAACGCTAATACTTCCTGTTGATGCCTTTGCTACAAAAGTTCCATAAATCTTTGATGGAATATAAACAGTAATATTTAATTCTTCAGATTCAAAACTAAATATCTTTTCATACCACTCACGATTATCTATTTGTGTAATTACTAATTCACCATCTTTTACAGATACTTCGCATTGTCTGTCTTCTGTCTGCTCAACTACTGCTTTTGTTTCTCCATCAGAAACGACAAATGTTAAATTAGCTGTATCTATATCTACATTGATTTTTGAGAAATTATCCTCAAAGGCAACCGTTTTTGTTGTTACTTCCTCAGGCTGTCTATTAGCAAGTCCTATTCCAAGAATTGCACCGCCTACAGCTATTAATAAAACCCCTACTATAATTGAAAATACTAAACCCTTTCTCATTATCTATTACTTCCTTTTCTAATAAACGCTGCTTTAATCTTTGTTAAGATTCTACCAGATATCTTTAATGTTCCTTTTGTCATAACAACACAAACCCAATAGAACATTAGAGCTCCACCAAGTGACATCAAAGCTGCACCAAGTGGCACCAAATTATTCACACCATTTATTGCATAAGCGGCATAGGCAACAAAACCTGCAGCTGATGTAGCGCAAAAAGCAAACTCAATTGTTAATGATACAAAATCTGCTACCCAAATCATTAGATATGCAACAAAAGCTAGTACTATTCCTGTTATTACTAGAGGCAACCATAATGGAAAACCCAATACAAGTAATAATATTTCCCATCCTTTGATTTCTCTTTTTGGAGTTACCTTTTCCTTAATAAGCTTTACAAATGGAGTATCTTTAGCAATGCTATTAACTATTGATTCAACACTTCCAAGCTCATTAACAGCCTCTTCTTCAGTTAACCCTTCATCCATACGATCTTCAATCATTTCAGAGTAAAACTCAATTCGATTGTTGATATCGTCTTTAGGAAGTCCAGCTAAATGTCTTTTTAATTCCCTTAAAAACTCTTCTTTTCTCATAGGTCACTTTCCTCTACTATAAATGAATAAACTCTCATTAACTCTTCCCACTCATCTTTAAAGTCCTCAATTCTTTTAAGACCTCTTTGTGTGATGTGGTAATACTTTCTTAATCTACCTTCAAATTCTACCGAGCGCACAATAAGCATTTTGCCTTCTTCTAGTCTTTTTAAAATCGTGTATAGAGTAGATTCAGATAACTCTACTACTGGCTTTAAATCCTTAATAATCTTATAACCATAAGAATCCTTATTCTTTATGGCAACCAGTACACATACATCTAATACTCCTCTTCTTAATTGTGCATCCATTACATACCTCTCATTTCGTAATACATCATATCACGAGGTATGTAGCTTGTCAACTCCAGTTGCATGTTAAAAAGCCAGCCGTTTTCACACAATATCCGAAATGTGAATATACAAGTATATTTCCTATATAGCGTTATATATATTTATTATGTTATAATATGCGCACGAGGGTTATGCTTTATGAAAAAGAACAAGATTATTTTTGCAATTATTGTAATTTCTTTATTATGTGCTTTTTTAGCTTCATTCACTGCTTGTAAAAAAGATGACGACACTCCAGTTAATGATTCTATGAAAGTTTATGCAGAGACTTATTTAAACATTCCGTCATCATACGGTGCAGTTGAATGGCAAGAAGGTATGGTTGGCGGAAATGGTAAGACTGGTTTTATAACATCAGGTGATCCATATGATGATGTTATTATCTATCAAAACATAGATTTAATAATGCCTACAGAAAGAGGTAGAGATGATATTAGTGACTCTACTTTTGAATTAGAGACAGTTAGACAAAGCATTATAAATAAAGATATTTATGAGCCTTCTTCAACAACTTGGGATTATAGTTATAAATATCACCCAGGTCATTTCTTAAGATTAACCCAAGCGGATTTAGAAACAAGCAAGTATTCTAGATGGACAGATTACTATAGCGGAGAAGTTGGTGTTACATATACTGATGCAAATGGAGAGTGGAATAGATCTACATTTACATCAAGAGTAGATAATGTAACAATTACAAAAATCTCAAAGTCTTCAAAAGGCTCTAAGATTAACATGACTATCTCTTTAGATGATTTAAAGAATCAAGCTCAATTTGGTAGAAATGATAATCCAAATGAAACAGATATGCTATATAAAGAGCAAGTATCTTCAGATGCTTCTTATCTTGCATTTATTGGCAAATACCCTAATTACGAAAATAGCAATCTAAAGAATGGCGGCTATGTTGGTATAACATATGTTGTTATTGATGGCGGAACAAAAGAAGCTATTGAAGAAAATCCTACCGATAGTTATAACAAAGGCAAAGATTGTTCTATTAAGATTACAAATGCAAACAATGTTTATTTAATTTCTACAGTAGAAAGAACAGAATCTATGTGCGCATTTAATAGCTTTGCTGCCCAAGAAGATTTTACCCTAGTAAATACATTAAAAGAAAACTGTGAAACAGTAGTAAATAAATATAATGATAATGGATTCTCATATTCAAAAGCATTGGCCCCATCTAAGAAGATCCATTCTGAATTATTTAAATCTGCAGGAGTATCATTTGGACCAAGCGATAATGCAAGTAGATTTTTATCTAATGAAGATTTATTAGACGAGCAAAGAAACTCAGACACACTATCTGCAGCTACTCTAGAGAGAGTTTATAACCAAGGTAGATATGCTATGATCTGTTGCGCTGGTTATACAATGAGTAGATTATGCGGACTATGGACAGGTTCTTGGTCAGCAGCTTGGAGATATATATACACAATGGATGCTAACGTAAATTTACAAGCATCAGGAATGAATACAGCAAATCTATCTACATTTGGCGATGGTTACATTAACTTTGTATATAAGCAAATGGAAGACTGGGAAACTAATGCTACAAAGCACTATGGTATGACAAATGCTATTCAAGCCCCAGTAAACACAGATGGCGATAGAGCTTTAAATGCTGAATATTATTCAGAATACCCATTTGAATATTGGAATGCCGGCGCTTCTTGGATGATTCAACCTATTTATGAATACTATGAATGCTATGGCAATAAGACAATTACTACATCTGATGGAGATAAGGATTTAGTAAGTGAGATTCTACTTCCACTATTAACAAAGAATGCAAACTTCTGGTTACAATTATGCACTCCAAAATATTATACAGATGCTAATGGTAACGCTTGCTATAACGCAAACAAGACTTCCCTAGCAAGTGGCGAGAAGTATTTAATCATTCCAAGTTATTCTCCAGAAAACTATGAAAAGACAACATCCTTTGCATTATGTGTAAACGC
>DFIJ01000160.1 GCA_002372775.1 Christensenella sp. UBA3700 | reverse complement strand
CGCACTAAAGTTCAAAACGCAATTAAAGATAAAGACGAAGTATATGTAAAAGTTTTAAGAAATGGTGAATTTGTAGAATTTACTGTTAAACTTGCTGATTATGCAGGATATGCCAAAAATGCTGAAGGCGAAGAGATAGAAATGTCTGGTTATGGCCTTGGAATTACTATTGGATATACAAAAGTTCAATTATCTTTCTTTGATGCAATAGGAAGGGCATTTACGTTCCTTGGCGAAGTAATAGCATTAATGTTTACATCAATAGGAAAACTCTTTACTGGCGCGGCTAAGATCAAAAATACTATGGGTGGTACTGCTACTGCTATAGAATCTTTAGCAATACTGTCTCAATCTGGATTTGCCGCCGTAATGTATGGGGTTTGTGTGTTATCCGCATCAATGGGCTTGATGAATTTAATGCCAATACCAGCGCTTGATGGTGCAAAGATAGTTCAATGTTTCATTGAATGGATAACTAAAAAAGAATTAAATAGAAAAATTATAGCAATCGTTGATTTAGTATCTTTAGGTATATTATTCGCGTTTGCTATAACATGTGATATATTACATTTCTTTGGGTGATTAAAATGAGTAAGAAAATCGTTAAAGTAGGTAATTTAGAAATTGGTAATGGTAATATTGTCATTCAATCTATGACAAATACTAAAACTACTGATGTTGAAGGCACAATTAAACAGATTCTAGAACTTGAGAAAGCTGGTTGTGAAATTATAAGATGTTCAGTTCCAACAAAAGAAAGTGCTTATGCTTTAAAAGATATTGTTAAGAGTGTTCATATTCCAGTAGTTGCAGATATTCATTTTTCTTCAGAACTAGCAATACTAGCTGCTGAAAATGGAGCTGCAAAAATTAGAATTAATCCAGGAAATATTGGATCACTAGAAAAAGTTAAATATCTCGCTTCTTTCTTAAAAGAAAGAAATATTCCAATTAGAATTGGTGTCAATGGTGGATCATTAGATAAGAAATTCAAACACTTAGGTGTTGTAGATGGAATGGTGGAAAGTGCACTTGAGCATGTTCATTTACTTGAAGATTGTAATTTTGATGATATTATCATCTCATGTAAGTCATCTAATGTCTTCAATATGATTAATGCTTATAGAAAGCTATCTCAAAAAGTTGATTATCCAATGCATATCGGTGTTACAGAAGCTGGAACATATAAGCAAGGCTTAATTAAGAATGCAATTGGTATTGGTGGGCTTCTTGTAGACGGTATAGGCGATACTATTAGAGTTTCTCTAACAGATGAACCAGTTAAGGAAGTTTATGCAGCACAAGACATTTTAAAGGCTTGTAATATGTATAACCATCCATATTGTGAAATCATATCTTGTCCAACTTGTGCAAGAACAGAGATTTCAGTTCAAAAATATGCAGAAGAGATAGAGAATTATTGCAAAGATATAAATAAGAATATAAAGATTGCAGTAATGGGATGTATCGTAAATGGTATAGGTGAATCTGAAGGTGCAGACTTTGGTGTTGCTGGCGGTAAGGATCATTCTATGATATTTAAAGATGGTAAAGAAATTGCCATTGTTAAGAATGAAGAAATACTAGATAGAATTAAGGAGTTAATTAATAATTTCTAATGAAGTTTTTAGAAGAATTTAATCGAATAACAGAAAACAAGTACAATTATTTAAGACTAACTGACTATTTTATCGATGAAGAAAAGTGTGTCTTAAATATTACTTTTGTTGTTCCTTATGAAATCTTTAATGATGATTCAATATTTAATTCCGAAGTAAAGGGAGAAATATCTAATTATGTTTCTTCGCTTCTTCCAGAAGAGTTTGGATTAAAGATTAAATTCGATAAAGTTCTTGTTACTCCAGAAGTTGTATTAAGATATATAAACTCATTTATAAGAGAAAGATATGTTAGAGTCTTAGACGGTAGATATAATCCTAACGATATTAAAATTAATATCGGTCAAAAAGAAGTTAATGTTATTCTTCCTGTTGAAGACATTATTTATTCTTTCTGTGAGAGTAGACATATAGATTTAGAACTTGCTGAATATCTTGATTCAAAATATAATTTTGTAAATCATGTTTCTCTAAGAAAAGTTGAAGTTCCAGAAGAGGTAGAAAAGAAGATTCAAGCAAAAACAGCTTTATTTGATGATGGACATGTAATTTGTAAGTCTGAAAGAATTATTGCAGGACATCCTGTATCTTTGCCACCAATTTACATCTCTAGATTTAGAAAACCACAAGAAGGAATTATTGTTTGTGGTAAAGTATTATCTTTTGAAAAGAAAACTGCAAAATCAGGAAGATTATTCTTTAAGTTTAAAATCGAAGATCCAACTGGTGTAATGAATTGTATTTATTTCACTCGTGCAACAAAGCATAGTAAAGATATAGAACAAGTGCATGTTGGTGGAGAATATATTATTAACGGCGATTTAATGGAAGATTCATTTAATAAGAGTGTAGTATTGTTTGCTAGAGGAGTATTATCTTGCAAAATAGATACCGAAGCTACTCTAAAGAAAATCCATTACATGCAAAAACTTAAGAAAAAAGCAGAGAAAGTTAAGATTGAGAAATATAACGATCCAAATGATAAAGAATATACTCTTTTAGATGAAAGACCATATATGTGTCCACTACTTGAGAGAAATGATTTTGTAGTATTCGACTTGGAGACAACAGGACTTGATCCAAATAATGATAGAATCGTTGAAATTGGTGCAGTAAGAATATCTCAAGGAATTAAAGTGTCTACATTCCATACATTTATTGATCCTGAAATGAGAATTCCAGATCAGGCTTTTGCTGTAAATAAGATTACAGAAGATCTTCTTGATGATGCGCCACTAATACAAGATGTTATTGGACAATTTGTAGATTATTGTCATGACGCAATTGTTGTTGGTCAAAACGCTATTCATTTTGATATTCCATTTATTAAAAGAGAAGCTAAGGCTAATGGTTATCTATTTGAGAATAGAGCATTAGATACAAAAGATATGGCAAGACAATTAAATCCAGGTGCTAAGAGTTATTCTTTAGCTACATTATGTAAAGAATATAAGGTAGTAAATAATCAAGCGCACCGAGCTTTGTCAGATGCGCTTGCTACTGCAGACTTATTTATGATACTTGCTAATGAATTAAAATTAGACTAATTCTTTTGTATTTTTGCCTTTAACTAAGAATTCCCAAAGTAATGATTCGTCAGGAACAATAGATTCGTCTAAATATCCACATTTTTGTAATTTTGTATATAACTCTTTTCCATATTCTGAATTTTGATTCTTTTCAAGAATCTTTTCAAGATATGTATGATATAAAAGTGGTTCATATGGGTGAGTTGTATCTAATTGGTAATTCGCATATTGTCTATATGGTTTAATATTCTTTTCTTCTCCTGCACATACTTTATCCCATTCTCTGATTGTTTCTTCTACTGCAATACCTCTTGTTTGAGAATCTCTAAGCATTCTTCTCATGAATCTAATTAGTTTAGCAGGGATGATAGAATTATCATCTATTCTGAAGTTTGAATAAACACATACATATAACTTATAGAAGTAATTTAAGCTGTTGTCGTCTAATTGTAATAAATTAGGGTTTAGGGCATGAATACCTTCGATAATAATTACATTGGCGTCTGTAACTGTTAAATGTCTTCTATGTTCTAATCTTGATCCAGTAATGAAATCAAATTCTGGAAGATCTGTTTCGTGTTTTTCCAATAGTTCTTTAATACATTTATTAAATTCTTTAACATCTAAGATATCAAATGTTTCAAAATCATATGTACCATCTGGAAGTTTAGTGTAAGTGCTTCTATCCATAAAGAAATCATCAAGTGAAATTGAAACTGCAGGTCTATGTACTTTTTCTAAGTATTCGCATAACTTTTTTGAAGTTGTAGTCTTTCCTGATGAAGAAGGACCAGCAAGTAATACGAATTTTTTACCGCTAATTAAAATATTATTTGCAATAACTTCAAGTTCTAGATTGTATTTCTTTTCACAAAATTCAATTAGATTAA
>DFIJ01000051.1 GCA_002372775.1 Christensenella sp. UBA3700 | reverse complement strand
AGCCTATTATTAGTGGAAAAGAAGGCTCCGGAACTATTTTCTTTTCTGGATGCAATTTAAAGTGTGTATTTTGTCAAAATTACGACATAGCTCATGGTTTTGGAAAAGACATTGAGATAGATAGACTTTGTGAAATTATGGCTGAATTAGAAGCCAAAGGAGCAAATAATATTAATTTAGTAACTCCTAGCCATTATGTTGATCAAATTATAAAAGCATTAGATAAATATAGACCAAAAGTTCCAATCGTATATAACTCTTCAGGATATGAAAGTGTAGATACACTAAAGAAACTTGAAGGATATGTTGATGTATATCTACCAGACTTAAAATATTCAGATAATGTAATGGCATTAAAGTATTCAAAGTGTAAAGATTATTTTGATATTGCCACTAAAGCAATCTTGGAAATGAAAAGACAACAACCAAAAGATGTTGTTGTAGATGGACTAATGAAAAAGGGAATTATAGTAAGACATCTTGTTTTGCCTAATGGAATTAATAATACACTAGGAGTTTTAGACTGGATTGTAGATAATATGCCAAAGGAATCTTATATATCTTTAATGGGGCAGTTCACTCCATTTGGAGAAGCAAGGAATTATCCAGAATTAAATAGAATTATTAAGCCTTTAGAGTACAAATTAGCAATAAATAAGCTTGTAGAAAACGGGTTTGAAAATGCCTTTATTCAGGATATAGGTAGCGCATCAGAATCGTTTATTCCACCGTTCAATTTAGAAGGTGTTTAATAGTAAAAAAATAGAGATGGTTTGAGTTTTTGACCATCTCTATTATATATTCGGTAGGTAAAATTAGTCTAAAAGATCATCATCTTCAATTGTTTCAAAGTCATCATCTTGAGTTTCTTCGAATTCATCTACAGATAAATCATAATCATCTTGATTTGCATCTTCTTCGCTTTCTTCTTCAGACTCTTCCTCTTCAGGAGTTTCTTCCTCTTCTGCTTCTTCCTCAGATTCAGCTTCTGTTTCTTCAGATGCTTCTTCTGTCTCTGTATCTTCGCTATCTTCTGCAGTTTCTTCTTCTATATCTGCGGATTCTTCATCAACATCTATAGCATCATCAGTATCATCGCTAGGAACTTCTTCCTCTTCTGCTTCTTGTTCAACATCTTCGTTTTCTTCTTCAGATGATTCATTATTAGCTTCTTCTGTTTCCTCAGATTCTTCTTTAGCCTCTTCCTCGGATTCTACTTCTTCGTCTTCTGACTCTTCTGCTTCAGGGCTTTCTTCTTGAGCCTCTTCAGAAGGTTCTTCTTCGGATTCCTCCTCTTGGGCTTCCTCGGCTGTTTCTTCCTCTTCGTTAGATGCTTCTTCTTCCTCGTCTTCCTCAAATTCTACTTCTTCAAGTTCTTCTAAATCAGCATCTTCAAGAAGTTCAAGTTCCTCATCGGTAAATGTTCTTTCTTCGTCCATAAATTCCACCTTTTATAACCTTTTTTAAAGTATTTTTATTGTATCTTAATTGGTTTGCAAAATCAATATGAGTATAAATGTTTTACATATACGCGTATAATATATAAATCTTTTGTGTTTACTTTTATATTATTGTGCGTTATAATTCATACGATTTCGCAAACTAGATAGAAAGACAGAAAACAAAAGGAGGTAGAGTATATGTTTATAGTGCTATATGTGTTATGGCTTTTACTAAATGCTCATTTTGCACTAGATGTTCAATTCTTAGAAATTGCTCTAATCGGCCTTGTTGTTGCTGGTCTTATATATCTATTTATGATCAAATTCACAAAGTGGAATTTTAAGACAGACATTAAGTTCTTAAAGTGTGCGCATTTATTTATAGCGTATGGTGCAGTGTTATTTTGGAACGTAGTTGTCTCAAATTACAATGTTATAAAACTTGTTTTGAGTACAAAAGATAAGCCAGCACCTCATATTGTTACTTTTGATGTTCCTTTAAAGAATTCATGGTTACAAACAATTCTTGCTAATTCAATAACATTAACTCCAGGTACTATTACTATTACAAGTACTGGACATAAGTTTGTTGTTCATTGTTTAAAGAAAGAATATTTTGAGGGATTTGAAAATTCTACACTTGTTAAGATTCTTAAAAAGGTGGATGAAAGAGTATGACAATAGAGCAAGCATATCAATATCTATTCATCGGTGCACTTATAGCAATAGGTGTATGTCTTGTTTTTGTCGTTATTAGATCAATCATCGGTCCAAAACTAACAGATAGAATAGTAATGATTAACATGGTAGGCACACTTGTTACATCTAGTATTGTAATCTTAGCAACTTATCTAATTGATCAAGCATATCTTATAGATGTTTGTATTATCTACGTGCTGATTTCTTTCGTTTCAGTTCTTGTTTTAACAAATGTATTTATCAACAAGTTTATTGAAAAGAAAAAAGAAGCTAGAAAAGAAGAAAATGTGGAGGAACAAAAATAATGGAATGGGTTAAGTTTGGTTTCTCTGCATTGTTTATTATTCTAGGCGTTATAGTATTCGCCATAGGAACTATAGGTGTATATAAGTTCAAGTTTGTTTTAAACAGAATGCACGTAGCTTCTTTGTTAGATACTATGGGTTTGTTCTTTATAGTTCTTGGATGTGCTATAGGAAGACATTTTGATGCGGTATCTATAAAGATGCTTTTAGTCTTTGGAATCTTATGGCTTACATCTCCAATTTCTTCACATTTCATTGCGAAGCTTGAGTGCTTAACAGATGAAAGACTAAGCGAAAAAGTTGAAAACGATTATGAGGAATCTAAAAAGCTTGCCTTTAAGGAAATAGAGGATAGCGATAAACAGGAGGATGAATAATGGAAATATTTCAAGTAACATTACTTGTTATCTTGATATTATTAGCATTGTCAATATGTTTCATTAGAGATACATTGACATCTATTATTGTTTTCATGTCATATTCATCTATTATGGCTATCATTTGGGTATTATTACAATCTCCAGATTTAGCAATTACAGAAGCTGC
>DFIJ01000116.1 GCA_002372775.1 Christensenella sp. UBA3700 | reverse complement strand
TATTTATATGTTCGATGGTCACAATTTATTTTCTGATGATGAGGCAACTTTTGGAAGAAGTTGGAGACTTGCAGATTATTTAGATTACACAGATACACAAGTAATCATCGCTGCAGTTGAGTGCAATCATGAAGGTGATGAAAGATTATCTGAATATTCACCAATAGATTTCTCATTTAGAGATATGAATATTAAAGGAAAAGGCAAGAAGTATATGGAGTGGCTTGTTAATGAGTTTAAACCATATATAGATAGTAACTATAAGACATTGCCAAATAGGGAGAATACAGCTATTGCTGGTCACTCAATGGGCGGACTTATGTCTTTGTATGCTTTTTTAAAATATAATAGAGTTTTTTCAAAGGCAGCCGCTATATCTCCATCTATTTGGGTTAAAGGCGGAGAACAATTAGATTTTATAAAAAATATAAAGGTATCCAAAGATAGCATTCTTTATACAAGTTATGGTGAATTAGAATTTAAGAACCATGAAAAAATGAGAGAATGTTTTGCTGAAACAGTCGAATTATTAATGAATAAAGGCGTTAATATAACAGCTAGAATTGTTAAAGGCGGTAGACATAACGAAGAGACATGTGAAAAAGAAACACCATTCTTTATGCAAACACTTGGATTTATGTCCGAAAATGGATAGAATATATGTTGATAAGGATAAAAAATAACTAGGGAAGTTAAATCTATGAGGTTTTGTTTCTCTAGTTTTTTGCTTTATAAGGAGTAGGTGTGTATGAATAATTTTGTATTCTTGTCTCCAAACTTTCCAGAGAATTACTGGCAGTTTTGTAGAGAACTAAAGAATAATGGGATGAATGTATTGGGTATTGGTGATTGTCCTTATGAGAATCTATCTCAACAATTAAAGGATAGTTTAACAGAGTATTACTATGTTAGATCTTTAATGGAATATAACGAAGTATTTAGAGCAGTAGCTTTCTTTACTTATAAATATGGCAAGATTGATTGGCTTGAGAGTAACAATGAATTTTGGCTAGAAAGAGATGCAGCACTAAGAAAAGAGTTTAATATTACAAGTGGATTTATGCCTGAGGATATGCCAAAGGTTAAATATAAATCAAAGATGAAAGAATGCTATAACAAAGTAGGTATTAAGACAGCAGCTTATCATCTTGTAGATAACTTAGAAGGTTGCAAGAAGTTTATAAAAGAATATGGTTATCCTGTCATTGTTAAACCAGATAATGGAGTGGGAGCTAATGCTACTTATAAATTAAACAATGATAAAGAATTAGAAGACTTTATTAATTCTAATCCTCAAACACAATATATCATGGAAGAATACCTTGATGCAGAAGTATTCTCATATGATGCTGTTGTAAATAGTAAGGGTGAACCAATATTTGAAACAGGCAATGTTACAGCCGTATCTATTATGGATACTGTAAATAACAATGGCGATAGTATTTTCTATTTATTAGGCAACCCATATAAGGATGTTGTTGAGGCGGGTAGAAAAGCATTAAAGAGCTTTGGCGTTAAGAGTAGATTTATCCATTTTGAGTTCTTTAGACTTTTAAAAGATCAAAGACTTGGAAAGAAAGGTGAAGTTGTAGCTCTTGAAGTTAATATGAGACCAAGTGGCGGTATTTCCCCAGATATGATGAATTATGCTAATTCAACTAACGTATACAAAATCTGGGCTGATATGATTTGCAAGGATAAGACAGATTTAACAAAGGGCGATAGATATTTCTGTGCATTTATCGGAAGACGTGATGGAAGAGATTATAAGTATTCTGATGACGAACTTGCTTGGGAATATAGAGATTCTTTAAAGGTCTTAGGAAGAGTTCCTGATGCGCTTTCTGGAGCAATGGGTAACAGAATGCTTATCATCAACTTTAAGACAGAAGAGGAAATGAATAATTTCTACAAAAAAGCAATTGAAGTAAAATAGTAGTATTTATAATACTATTTTGATATAATTTTAAACGATTTGTGAAAAGGAGCATACTATTATGCGTAAAATAGCAGTATTAACAAGTGGCGGCGATGCGCCTGGCATGAATGCAGCTGTAAGAGCTGTTACAAGATACGCTATCTCTCAAGGGATAGAAGTTTATGGTGTTGAACGTGGTTATACTGGTTTAATCAATAACAACATTTTCCAAATGAATAAACGTTCTGTTTCAGATATTATTCAAAGAGGCGGAACAATTTTAAAGACTTCAAGATGCGAGGAATTCAATGATAAATCATATAGACAAATAGCAGCAGAAAACTTAGAGGCTTACGGAATCGAAGGTCTTGTAGTTATCGGCGGTGATGGTAGCTTTAGAGGAGCTAAAGATTTATATAATGATTTCGGTATTAATACTATTGGTATTCCAGGAACAATTGATAACGATTTAGCATATACAGATTTCACACTAGGTTTTGATACAACATGTAATACTGTTTTATCTGCTATTAACAATTTAAGAGATACAATGACATCTCATGATAGAGTTTGTATCATCGAAGTTATGGGTAGAAAGTGTGGTGATATTGCTTTATTCTCAGGAATCGGCGGTGGTGCTGAATCTATTTTAGTTCCAGAGCTTCCATTCCAAGTTAAAGATTTAATAAAGAAGATTAAGACAAATCAAAGAATTGGTAAGACTTCAGATATTATTGTTCTTGCAGAAGGCGTTTGCAAAGCAGAAGAGTTAAAGCAACAATTAAAAGAAGGCGGAGTTACCGGTTCTATTAAGACAACAACTTTAGGATATATTCAAAGAGGTGGTACACCTTCTATGTTCGATAGATTGATTGCTGCTGAATTTGCAATTAGAGCTGTTGATCTATTAATCGAAGGCAAGGGCGGTAGAGTAGTTGGTATTAGAAATAACCAAATTATTGATGATGAAATCAATGAAGCTTTAGCTATGCCTAGAGTATTCAATAAAAAATTATATGATTCTGCAGTATTGCTTGGATTATAATAATATATAGTGAAAAA
>DFIJ01000171.1 GCA_002372775.1 Christensenella sp. UBA3700 | reverse complement strand
GACTATAGTGATAAAAAAATTAATAAATTAAGAATTGCTTTATACCGTTATTAACTATATAGCATAAAGTTTTAGTAACAGTTTCCATTGGAGCTTTATTTGGATTTGTATCATTAAACCATTCTTTATAAGCACTAACAACTCCGCTAACAATAAAACTGCAAGCAGTTCTTAATTGTGCATCTTGGATGGTATCAATAGTTGGAGTTTCTTCTAATTCTTTTTCATGAATTATTTCATTGAATGCCTCATATAATGACATCTCAAATCTAGTTCCTTCGCTGCTTAAGAACAATTTAGAGATTAGAGGATTAATGCTTAGAAGCTCTGCCATTCTCTCAATTAGAGGAGACATATCCTCACGTAGTTGAGCAATATTATATTGCTTTGATGTCCTCTCAAGTTCTTCTGCGATATTGTTTTCAATATCACTTACAACGTCTAATATTGTCTTGTAGTGCAAATAGAACGTAGCTCTATTGATATTAGCTCTTTGTGTTAATTCTGTTATAGAAATATTGTATAGTGATTCCTTTTCTAATACTAATTGAGCAAAAGCTCTAAATATGGCGTCCCTTGTTTTAGCAACTCTAGCATTCTCTGCATTTTTTAAATCTGACATAACAATCCCCAAAATATTTTATATTTTTAATAAATATATTATTTAAACAATATATTATTCTTTAATATCGAATATTTCGTTACATAAGTCTTGTGCGTATTGTGGTTCGTGAGTAACTAATATTATTGCCCCTTCGTAATCTTTTAATGCTTCAAATAAAGCATCTTTTGCATTGACGTCTAGATGGTTCGTAGGTTCATCAAGAATTAATAAGTTAGAAGACTTTTGCATAATAGAGCATAGCTTGATCTTAACTTGCTCACCACCAGATAGATTTCCAACTGGTTTTGTTGCTAAATCTCCCTTTAATCCTACCTTGGCAAGCTCACTTCTAATCTCTTTTGCATTCATTCTAGGGTAAGTTTCATTCATAAAAGTTGTAGCACTTATAAGTTTACTTCTAAACTCTAAGTCTTGCTCAACGTAGTTAATCTTTGTGCATAAATGGAAATCAAATGTTCCACTTATAGCAGGTAATTTGTGCATTAATGTCTTTAGTAAAGTAGTTTTACCAAGGCCGTTTGTTCCTCTAATCCATAGCTTTGTATCTGAAGCCATAGAAATATTGATAGGAGGAAGTATTGCTTTATTATTATATCCTATTTCCAGATTTTTTACTTCAAGTAAATGTCTTGTAACAAGTGAAACATAAGGGAAGTTGAAAGATGGCTTTTCAGAATATACTGGTTTTTGCATAACCTCGATTCTATCTAACATCTTTTGTCTAGAATTTGCCATACCTGCAGTGGCGGCACGTGCTTTGTTTCTAGTTATGTATTCTTCCATCTTCTTAATTTCTCTTTGTTGTCTTTCATAGTTGTCTGCATATTGTTGAGCCTTTTGTTCATGTTGAACTAAATACTCATTATATGAGCACCAATATTTTGTAATTTGTGCGTTTTCAATATTGACTATGATCTTACAAGTATCATTTAAGAATTGAGTATCGTGAGATATTAAGATAAATGTTCCTTTAAATGAATTAAGGAATTTATTTAACCAATCAATTTGCTCTAAATCAAGGAAGTTTGTAGGCTCGTCAAGAAGCATTACATCCAAATCTTGAAGAAGAAGCTTTGCTAGCATTAATTTTGCTCTTTGACCGCCAGATAAGTTTGCAACTGGGGTATCGTATCCATAGTTGTGAATACCAAGGCCTGTTGCTACCTTTTTAATCTCTGCTTCAAGGTCATAGAAATTAGCATCTTGAAGTCTATCTTGCATCTTTGAAGTTTTAGTAATTAATGCATCTAATTTATCTGGATCAAGTTCCGTTTCCATCTCTTTATATAATTCTTCAAGTGAAGCATTTAAATCATATAAATATTGGAATGAAGTTTTTAAATACTCAATAACAGTAAGTGTTTTATCTATTGTTGCGTGTTGGTCTAGATAGCCCCATCTAATACCATTAAGCCACTTAATCTCGCCGCCATCTTGAGATAACTTTCCTGTAATAATGTTCATGAAAGTAGATTTACCAGCGCCATTTAATCCGACAATACCTATATGCTCACCATTGTTAACTGTTAGGTTAGCATCTAAGAATAACTGCTTGTTATCGAATATGTGGGTTAAATTAGTAATAGTTAAAACGCTCATGTTTATATTCTAATTAAATAAAACGAATATAGTCAAACAAAAGTACTTGCATTATTATACCACGCGGATGTATAATCAAAATACAAAACGAGGTATCATATGATACTTTTATGCAGGAGTGACGCGTGACTTCAAATAATGAAAAAATAATATGTTTTCTAAGAAAAGCGAAAGAAGCGGCTAGAGATAAGAATAGAAGGATCTTTAAGAGTAGAACCGAAAATATGAATACGCTCGCAAAGCTTGGAATGACCATAGATGATGTTTGGGATGAGATTCAGGAACTGAATATGACGAATTATCTCCGAGGACCAGAATTGGATGATAAAGGTAGGGATAGCGATGATGTGTGGTTTTTTCAGAAAAGGGTGCTCGGCCAAGATGTTTATATAAAAATGAGCTATAAAGAAGGCAAACAACTAGTGGTAGTGATAAGTTTTCATTGTTGAAGAATTGAAGGAGATAGGTTATGAATAAGTATTGTCTAGAATGCGATGATTATAAGGAGGTAGAATTAAGGAACGTTGAGAGAACTCTATCTGTCAAAGGAGAAGATATTACGTTGTCAATCGACGAATATTTTTGTAAGGACTGTGGAGATTCTATTTATGATGAAGAGCAAGATTCTAAAAACTTATTACTATTCTATGATGAATATAGAAGAAGAAATAACTTATTATCCGCTGCTCAAATTAAGGCAATTAGACAAAAATATGGTTTAACACAAGTTCAGTTTGCGAGGTTGCTTGGTTTTGGAGATAAGACGATTACTAGATACGAAAGAGGAGCAATTCAAGACGAAGCTCATGATAATCTTATTCGTCAAATGGAATCTGAAGAAAATTTTAGAAAAATATTTAATCTAAGAAAAGGTAACTTGGCTGAAATTGATCAAAGAAGGATTGAGACAAGATTATCTCAATCTAAAACCAAAATAATAATAAAACCAATTAAGTATGGTAGTAAAAATGAGTATACTTCGTTGAATCAATTAGTAAGTAAAGATTATATTTTTAATAAATTTGAAATAGCGTATTGTGGGTAGGAAATAACATGAATATAGAGCATAAAGTATTAAATTTTATAAATTATCGTGTAAAAAAATTAGAGTTTGTTTTGAATGAGAATTATAAACCAAGCAAGCAAGGAGTTGATATTCAACCTAAATTAGAAAAATCAGTACGTGATATAGCTCCAGAGCAATTCGAGATAGTTCTTTCGTTTAGTATAGAATCAAACGATAGTTTCCCATTCTCTATTTTTGTTGAATTGGCAGGTTTGTTTTCTGCTAAAACAAGCACTATTGAGGATAAGTCTATCGCGTACAAGAAGGCAGCTGCGATCTTGTTCCCATATTTAAGAAGTATAGTATCTGCCATAACTGTGCAGACAGGAATTCCGCCTCTTATTATACCGGTAGTTAACATTGAAAAATTGTTTGAAGAAGAGAAGAGCTAGTCTCTTCTTTTTTTTATGCGCAAGCATTATAATTAGGATAAGTGGGGGGATTTATGAAAACAAGATGGTATAAAGACGCAGTAATTTATCAAATCTATCCAAGAAGTTTCTGTGATTCAAACGGAGATGGAATAGGTGATTTACAAGGTATTATCTCAAAATTAGATTACATAAAGAGTTTAGGTGTAGATGCAGTTTGGTTATCACCAATCTATAAATCACCTAACGATGATAATGGTTATGATATATCTGACTATAGAGATATCCAAGAGGATTTTGGTACTCTAGATGACTTTAAAGAGCTTGTCAAAGGTCTTCATGATAGGGGACTAAAACTAATTATGGACTTAGTTGTTAACCATACATCAGATGAGCATATGTGGTTTAAAGAATCTAGAAAATCAAAGGATAATCCTTATAGAGATTATTATTTCTGGCGAAAAGGAAAGAGCGATAAAAAGCCACCAAATAACTGGATGTCAAACTTCGTTGGACCAGCTTGGGAATACGATAAAACAACAGATGAATATTATCTTCATTTATTCTCCAAAAAGCAGCCTGATTTAAATTGGGATAATCCTAAGGTTAGACAAGAAGTAATAGATATTTGTAATTACTGGTTTGAGCTAGGCGTGGATGGCTTTAGATGCGACGTTATTACATATATATCAAAAGAAAAAGGACTTCCAGATGGAAGCTTTAAAGAGTTTTTCTCAAGCATGCCATTATTAGGTTTTACTCATTACTGTATGGGACCTAATTACCATAAATATATTCATGAACTAAATCTACATGCCTTCTCAAAATACGACACAATGACAGTAGGTGAGGCTTCTGGTATTACGTATAAAGATGCGTTTGAAAGTATTGATGAGAATGTACAAGAATTAGATTCCGTATTTACATTTGAGCATGTTTCTGCGGATATGATTTTGCAAGTATTTCCAAAGAAACTTAACTTTGTTAAATTCAAAAAGATTCTAACTCATTGGCAAGAATTACCAAAGACTTCGCAACCAACAATGTTCCTTGAGAATCATGACCAACCAAGAAGCTGGCCAAGATTTGTTAATTATTGCTGGGATAATAAAGAAAAAGCCGCAAAGATGCTTCTTGTAGCAATGCAAATGCAAAGAGGTACACCATATATTTATGAAGGCCAAGAAATTGGTATGACTAATGTTAATTTCAAGGTTGAAGATTATAAGGATATCTTGACTACTAATGTATTTAAGAAAGTAGGAAATAATAAGCTTCTTATGAAATTTGCACAGAAAGTATTCTTAAAAAGAGCAAGAGATCATGCAAGAACTCCAATGCAATGGGATGATACAAAGAATGCAGGATTTACAAGTGGTGAACCATGGATGATGGTTAATCCAAATTATACTGAAGTTAACGTAAAGCAAAGTGAAAAAGATCCTAATAGTATTCTAAACTTCTACAAGAAATTCTTGGCATTTAGAAAGGGCAAAGATGTAATTATCTCAGGTGATTATATCCCATATTATGAGAAGAATAAAAAGCTATTTGTATACAATAGAAAACTAAAAGATAAAGCATACTTTGTAATATGTAATTTCGTTAATAAAGATGTTAAATTTAAGTTGCCAAAAGATATGAAATTCGCTAGTGCAAAAGTGGCAATTTCAAACTATGAAGATGGCGAAATTGGCGCACTTGAGAGCAGAATTATTAAGCCATTTGAAGCAACAGTTTACGAGGTTCAATACTAA
>DFIJ01000092.1 GCA_002372775.1 Christensenella sp. UBA3700 | reverse complement strand
TTAAACTCGACCATAAAAGGATCTCCGGTAGAAGGTACGTCGAATTGTTGTAAAAATCGTGTTACACCAATGGAATTATCAATTCTATAAAAAGAAACATTGTCTTCTGGATCATCACTTGCAACATAAGTTACTTTTTGAGATACTGACGAGATCTTTTGTGAGATCTCGTCAAGTACCTCTATAGTATCTTTTTGAAAATCAACAGCACGAGTAACAAAATCAGAAAGATCTATTACATTGGGATGGCTTCTACTAAGTTCGTCAAAATATGCATCTAATTCTAAATCTGAATCAAAGTCTATGACCTTCCCTGATTTTAATTTTAATTTATAACCATTTTCACAAATCATACTATTTACAAGTTAATGTTTTATTTTTACGTACTAAATCTTCCATCTTTGCAACTCTTTGTGTTCTTAAAACAAAGTTTTTATCTATTGCATTAGTATTAACAATTGCTTTTCCTAGTGCTTTCATAATATCAGTAATGGATTTACCTTGAATATCGGCTAAAGTTGGAGCTTTATCTAGTTCTAAAACGTTTCCGATTGCATTTAAAAGAGTCGTTTCTGTATCAACAGTTATTATTTTATTAGTATCTTTTAATAATTCGCCACTTAAATAATAAGCAAATTCATTAGCTAAAACTTCTTCTAATACATCAGATGTAATTATTCCATCTTCCCCAACATATTTTCTAGTAATAGTATTAAATACAGCTTCTGATACAATATTTGGATCTTTCATTTTTGCAATTAAATTATAATATGTGCTTCTAATCATTTGATCATCACTAAATTTCATTGCTGCTAAAACTAAGTGTGCTAATTCGTGTATTGAATCACTTGCACTCGCACTATTTATATTTACATAAACATTTCCATCTCTAATAAATGCTTTGGCGTTTCTAGCATCCTCTGGGAATTCAGATAACTCATCATCTGTAATTAATATTACACCAGCATTATATTTTTGAGCAATTGATTGTGCTATTGCAAGTATTGCATCAGAACTTCCATAATCAATATTGCGTTCGGTTGATTCCTGTACACTTAAACGTCTTGATGAATCTATTGGTAAATCAAAAAACTTAGGTAAATCTAATGTAAAATCACTCGGTAATCTAAGATTTACATTAAGATTAGATTTAACTCTAAAGTTAGAATCCATTTTTTTAATTCTATAAATAGCTTCATCATAATCAACATCTAATTGAATTTCACCACTATCTAATTTAGAAATATATTCATTAAATCTATTTGGAATAGAATTAGCATTATCTTGATTAATTTGATTTTCAAATAATCTAGTCATAGAACTTCTACCATAAGAGTCCTTATTAACTACAAGATTATAAAGATAGAATAAGTCTCCAAGTTTAATACCAAACATTGATTGATTAGCAATTTCATCAAACCCACGTAGTATATCTGCAAATAACAATTTTGTATTTGGAGAAGCATCAATATTCATCATGTCTAATGGTAATTTCCATCCAGTTATTACACGTTCATTACTTAAACTAGCATAAGGTACAAGATTAGCAATAAATGGATTTGTTGAGAAATTAATATCTCGTTTTAAATTAGGAATAACAACATCCTCTACAAAACGTTTAAATGAAGCTACACCAATAACAGAGTCCAAATGAATTGTGTATCCATCTACTTTATTTTCTAACTTTCCTTCCAATCCCATACCACTATAATAAATAGTACCTTTTGGAATCTTAAACGAAATATCATTTTCCTTTAAGAAAGACGCGATTACAAAATCATTAATGTAATAATCTAAACTCTTTCAATTATCTTCGGATATTCACGCATTTCCTGATTCAATTTTATCAGCTAAATTTCAAATAGTTCTGCTTCTTCAGGATGATTCTTTAATTGCATTTTTAGAAATAGCTGTTGTCTTAAGCATTTCTCAGAAGTGTGGTAATTTTGTTAATGCATCTAAGATGTTAAATGTTTTCTTACAAAAAGCACCATAGTTCTGAATTCACTTATTTCTATAATATTCGTCTAATACAAATTGTTCAAAATCAAAAGTTTCATCTAATCCAGCAACTTCTTTCATTTGTGTTAAAAACTTTGATTTTTCATCTTTAGACAAAGTATTTAAATATTCATTGAACATTCTATTAACAAAATTATTTATTCGTTTAATAAATGCTCTATTGTGATATAAATCTGTTCTTTGCCCTTGATTAATTCCTTGTGCAGCACCCATAATTGACATTTCCTCTACATTAGGAAGTATGTCATTTATGGCTTTAAGCTTTCGGTATTCTTCAACAGGATCAGAAAGATTTTGTTTGAAATCAAGCTTTTCTAATTCTCATTCTAAAACATTTATTAAACCTTTAATATCTTCTAGAGGAATGTTTTCAAATCCAAGATACCGATAGTAAAATATTTGAGCATTTTCTAGTTCAGAACGATATGCATTGAATTCATCATAACTTGCTTTCTTTGGAGGATTTTCCAAATAGTTGTATAAGTATGTAATAGCTTTTTCTATAACACTTCTATCTTGAAGAGCTTGTATGAGTTGTTCATTACTTCACTTTTGATATGGATTTAATACCTGTTTAAGTAAATCAGTATCTGTTCCATCTAATAACTTTTCTCCAAGATATCATCCAATTGCATTTTTAACTTTTCTAGAATGAGTAGATTTATCAAACACATTTACTTCACCAGCTTTAGTAATAAATCCAAAAGATTCACAAGTCATATAATCTGCAATATCCAGGAAAGGAGTTCCTACTGCTGTTAAGTAGGTATATATATCTACAAGTTCAGGAGTAGCGTTAATTTTAGCCAATATTAACTCTTTTGCGTTATCCGTTGCTGCAGAAATTACAGAAGAATCTGTCAAAGCCGCATCAGTTAAGTTGACAGTAGTTACAAGATGTTTACACAACTTAACTAAATCCAATGTATTGTCTAATTCGTTGCAGAATCGTTTATCTCTTAATTTTCCTGTATAGAAAGGAGATAATTGTATTTTCTTAAATCTACTGTTTGTTTTTACAATATCTAATACTTGTTCTATATCGATATTTGCTAACGATGTTAGTTCTTTTGTTATCGGATGTATAAACAATAGTTTTTCTAATGCATTTACAATAGCTTCATCTGAAGCATTATTCTCACATAGCGTTTTTAAATCATCTGTTAATCCAGAATAATAATAATATAATCCAAAAAACGCTTTTAAAGATACAGCGGAAATACCAATAACTTCTTTACCAA
>DFIJ01000125.1 GCA_002372775.1 Christensenella sp. UBA3700 | reverse complement strand
ATGTTTCATTAGGAACATTGTATGAATTTAATAAGCAGCTAATGTTAAAACATGGCCCTTGTGATCAAATAGAATTGGACCGAGCTAAAAAGCAATTACAAGAGTGGTTTAATTGGCAAATTGACGCATATGCAATGTTGCTTTGCCGCGAAAGATATGATTTTACTATATTCCATTTATACCAAAATGCAAATCCTAACCCTCCTGAAATTGCAGCAACAGAGCTTATTAATCTGCTTAAAAATAGAGGAAAAATCCTTTCCATTGAGAAAGACTCCAACACTATTAATAATGCTTGGGAAATTTGGCTTGATATAAATGGAGAAGCGTTTGCTTATTATTTATTTAATTGTGACGATTGGACTGTTGAATGCTAAAAGAAAGGATTGTATAATATATGAAAAAAATTATTGGAATTATTCATCCTTTTGATATTTATCAAACTTTTTATGTTTATGAAGATGGTAATAAGCTTGAGGTTGTACAGACTACAATAGAAAATATTCCAGACACTGTTTTTAGATTATCTCAAGTGTATGACACTTATCAAGTAGATTTATCTGGCGCAGAGCGATTCAATAGAGGAATTATCAAACAAATTAAAGAAAAAGAAAGTACCAAATATAATAACAATAAATTAATTATAAAAAGTATTTAAGAGATAAAAGGAGTTTAATAATGTCTAAATATTTAGTTAGTACAGTTGAAACTTATCGAGTTGATACAGAAGCGGAAGCAACAAAGGCTATTGAAGAAGCAAAGAATGATGGTTCTTATATTCTTAGCAAATATACTAATGAACATAAAGAGCAGAAATCAAAAGGTGAAGTTGTTGATGACTATTGGAAGCTTACTTTAACCAAAGTCTTTAATAATATTAAAGAACCTGAATCAGTTGTTACTGTAAATTATGAGGTGGAATAATGGCAACAGCAAATGAAATTCATGTTTCTGCAATGTGGGATTTAACGGCAGAAGTAAAAGTAAAAAAAGTTGGTCCTTTTTCAAAACTTCCAACAAGAGGAAGTGACAATGCGGCGGGCTATGACTTATATGCGGCAACCGATCATAGTACTAGAATCCCGCCCCATAAAACAGTAATGATTGGGACTGGGCTCTCGTTTGAGATTCCTGCGGGGACTTTTGCTGCAATATTCGCAAGGTCTGGTATTGCTAGTAAGCGCGGCCTTCGTCCCGCAAATTGTGTAGGTGTGATTGATAACGATTATCGAGGTGAGGTAATCGTTGCACTTCACAACGACACAGATGAAGAACAGATTATTGAAGCACATGAAAGAATTGCACAGCTTGTTCTTTTACCTTTTATTGAAATGACTTTTATTCCGTCTGAAAAGTTATCCAGCACAGTACGAAATGATTCTGGTTTTGGAGATTCTGGCAAATTTTAATATATAAATAAAATAAGGGGCAGATGATTAATTTCATCTGCCCCATTTTTTTATTCTACAGGTAAATTCGTGTTTATATTCCTTCCACCGTTTGCATATGTTGCAAAATCAACCACTGCTTTAAACTGCTTTGGATCAAAGCTTTCTACAATCTTAGCTGCGGTTTCCGCATTTGCAGGTAAGTTGTCAATTAATTGACTAATGATTGCCGCAACGCTCATTCTACTGGCGGTACTAGCTTCCTTAATTGCGTTAAGTTGAGCAAAAAGTTCATTATATTCATCTTCATTAATTGCTTGGAAAAACAACTCATAAAAACCATTGCTCTTTAAAGTGTCATATAGCTTAAACTCATCTTCTCTTTGTTTTTCTGTAAACGAAATATTTGTATACATATAAACTAAATTTAATTCAAAATATAAATTTAATTTAAATTCATTATAAGCACCATTTTCTAATGATTTTTGTAATGTAATCATTAATAAATCATATTTATCTTGGGCCGGCAGGTATTGAAGTACCTAGACCTTTTGCCCCTTAAAATCAAAAGTTTTTACATCAGTATTAACCTTTAATTTCATATTTGCATAAGATACTTTCATATTAAATCTCCTTTTAACTCATCGATTTATACTAATTATAGTATACCACAAAATTTTTATTTTGTCAAATTTAAGTGTTTAGCTGAGTGCCTCTTGCTAAATTAGCCAAATGCATTTCAACCTATATTGTGGCTCCACTAATTGCACTATTTACTCTTTTAGAACGTCTCCACGCCGCTAATATATTATTATCATCTTTTCCAGAAACAGGCTCTTTCTCGTTACTAGAAGCAATTTTAGATCGACCCTCAATATGTAAAGTAAATGGTTGTGCTATATTTTGTTTTTTTGCCATTGATTGAGATAAAGAACTTTCAAATTTAAAAGCATTTAATATTATTTCCCATATGCTAACAATCTCACCATTAATAAACATAAATTGCGCAAAATCTCCTCTTCCAGCTGAAGCAAACAGTCTTAAAATTTGCCTTTTTACAATTAAATCATTAATTTCTGGTTGATATTGCTAATGAGCCATATAGTTATATGCTAAGTATCGCTCCCAATCGGTCTAAAAAATTGTATCTAATGCCGTTTTTAAAGAGCCACCAGAACCAGAACTAATAGTAACATTAGGAACGTTTCCGCTATTTAAATCTTTAAATGCTTGTCCAGTATAAAATTTGGAGGATATACCTACGTCAATGGTTATTTTAGCTCCATTATCTCCAAGATCTGTAACTAAAGAAGAAATGGACACGCCATCAAGCCGCACATCTGTTTTTCCTGTAACCTGTGTATTATTAATCTAATCTTTGACCTGTTGTGTTCCAACTGCCTTTATAAGTTCATTATGCACTACACCTAAGGCTTTTGCAGAATTTAAAAAACCTAGTCCTTCTGCTATTGCTGTACTAGTAAGGTTATTTATTAATAAACGAGACATACCTTCTGCAGAAATTGCATTTCCAGTTGATTTAAATTCCCCTACAATTAACGCATATGCTAAATTTTGTAAATAGCCAAGAGCTTTATTTAAAGATTGTTGCTTTATTACAGTATAATTGTTTTTTACTTTATAATTTTCTAATAAACTTATTAATCTTATACCCATGGCATTAAATGAAGTGTATTGTTCTTTTATAACTTGATTTAATACTGCTCCAAGCGAATCAGGGCCTTGCTCGAGTAAATTTAAAGCTTGTCGTATTATTTTTAAAACTTTAGAAAAAGATTGCACATTTTTAGAATCAATAGCTCTTTTTAACTAGTCAGAAATATCTATTTTATTTACTACTGTGTGTAATTGTTGCATTTTTGTTAAGTTGACGCCATCTTCAAGTCTTGTTCCTAATTCTTTATAAATTTTTTCTATTACCTACTGCTCACTTATCTACAAACTATTAGCAAGGGCTTCAATAGTAGTGCCATTTAAACTTGCATTTAATAATTGTTTGTGTTGAGACCCCACCGCAATTGCAGCCAACATTTTTTGTTTCTGCCAATTAATTTGAGCTTTTTCGCCACTTCTTAATAATGTTCCTATGTTTATTTTCTAAAGATGAATATAATAATCACCATTGTCTAAAAAACCTGTTTTTGACATGCTATTCACCTCATATATAACAAAAAACTGGGAGGATAAAAATCCCCCCAGTTTTTATTTTAATTATTTATCAACTATTAGTTGGCGTTGTCTGTCTCGCCATCAGACGTTCCATCAACAGAGTCTGCAATAGATTCGTCAATATTGAATCCAGTTGGATGAGGGAACAGAGGCTTAGCTTCAGACTTAGCTTCGGTTGCATCATCAACCACCTGAATAGCACAAAGAACTTTATTAGTCTTGTTAAAGTATGTGTATCCAGGGAATACGTCCATTGTAAAGGTGAAGGTACTAGGATCACCAGTAGAAGCCATCGAGAATGTGAAGTTGGACTGAATCTTGACATTCGGGAATGTAAGGTTCGCAGGAAGGTCTTTACCATCAGCCTGACGTCTGAACAATGTATCAGCTTCAACATAGTAATATCCACCAAAGTGCTCGGCATCGATTTGAAGCTCGGATACGGTGCCTTCCTTCTTCAGTACATAGTAGTCAACCATGATGGCACCTTCAATACCAGTGCCCTTGGGATGAGTTAAAGCCTTGCCCTTATTTTCACCAGTTGCCTTAACACTCCAACCAGTCATAACCTCACCAGTTAAATCACCATAGTCATCTAACTTCATAACATAGATAGGAGCGGTTGGGCAAATAGATTCAAGAGACTCTAAAGCATCGGTTAAATCAATTTCAGCAGCGTCGCCGCTGTTGTCAATAACCGCATTCGTGGTCTGATGGAAATGCACTAATTTAGTGGAATCAGCGGCACCCTTAATAACACCAGCACCAGAAAGCATAGCGAAACTAACAGGAGAAAGCAGAGCGTCTTCAACAGTAAATGTAAGAGTTTTCTCACCTTCCCAAGCGATTAAACGAGTGTTACCACGTCCGCCTGTTGCATATACAGTGGTAGCAGCGCCTTCCATAGAAGACGTTTTTGCGGTATCCAGATAGAAGACTGGCTGACCTTTAGCAAATGTCTTATTACCAATTTTCTGTTCGTTCTTTGCTCTGAATACAACGTTAGCAATTTCACGTACACCAAATTTCATTTGGATTTCCTCCTTATATTTTGTACAAAATATTATTAATAACTATTAAATTAACTCTCATGGATATCCTTTAACCAGTCTTCCGGATCATCAAGACCAGTAGCCCCAGCAATCCTATATTTTTCCCAAGAGTCGTATTGTAATTTCAATTCATATCGGTTAAATTCATCCATTAATTGATAAACAGTATAATTCATTAAATCATTTATATCTTTTTTCTCACCAACAGCAAGAATAGATATATAACGACTAAACATGGCAATTTTTGTATCCGGCGCCAGCTCCGCCTTCTTTTCGCGGCCGCGCTTGATTTTGTTAGCAATCTTGCGGGCCAAATCGCCACTTGGATTATACTCTTTATTTTCCTTATCAGTAAGACAAAACATACTAATCAAAATTTGCTTAAAAGTATCAAAATTTTCTTCGTTAATTTCACCTACTTCTCCAGTCTAATGATTTCGCAATTGTATTGTCTCTTTACCCAACAAAATCTAGCTTGTTGGAAATAATAATGCAAGAAGAGATATAACATTTAGACGCGCCTATTGAGCCTCTAAATTTTTTTCCTGTATCATCATCATTATTATATTAAAATTTGACCTATTCAATAAACCAACTTTGTCCTAATCTGCTAAAATTTCTTTATTAAATTTTAATAACTAGCATCCTGGCCAAAATCGTTGTTCTGTAATATAAGCAATTTCTTTTAAACGCGGCTGATGGATAGTTAATCTTGCCTCCGGGAACGGAAGATCATTCCCGGAAAGCAAGAGCAATTCATCAATCATCATCATCGTCATTTTTCCTATCTATCCAGCCATGCGCACTCGGAAGAACGTCGTCTGTTCCATGGATAGCAAAATATGTTAAAGTATATCCAGATAAGGTTTCATCTAATACTAACTCATTACATCCACCAAACTGGAAGGTACCTATTCCTGACAACCGCGCATTATTAAGAATACCATCTATATATCCACAAATTTTTAATGGGCGAACCCTAAAATCACCAAGATCCCAATAGTCGGTGTGACAAAGCACATCAATATAAACATTACAATCTCTAAATTGAGGATTTTGATCATTTGGTTTGAAGTTATCAAAAGAAATAATTAAATAACTTTTAATTTCTTCATGTTCAGGCATTTTAACCTTTGGTTCAAATTTAATATAACCCTATTCCCGCAATTTTGCAAGACTCATATCTTTAATTGCATTTTTATAAACAACACTTGTTTTATTATCTAAACAGTCTTTTGTATTTATTACCAATAGTCTTTTTAAATCATCACTATATGGTTGACTTTCAATAAATAATTTCCGTAAGATTGCTTCTAAATCTTTTTCACAAGATAAAAATGAAGAAGTAAAATCAACGGGTCTTAAAGCCAAATCTTTTTTCATATGTTTTGTTTACTCCTTTTATCTCTTATAAAGCAGTTATTGTTACATCAAGAGTAACATCCTGCTCTTGTGTTCTATAAATCAAAGTAAATGTTCCCAACTAACCAATAGAAACATTTAATGGAATAATTTTTAAAGAACTATGTAATGATTGCTCTTCATTTTTCCATTTAATAAGCCATTCACCATTTTCAGCATTATGAATTTCATAATAAGCTTTACTGTACTGTCGAACTTCAGTAGGACCATCTATATATGCAGCGTTCGTGTTTATAGGCTCTTTTTCACCAGTCTATGCAGACTTCTAAGCGGCCGCCGCATCAGCAATCGAATTTTCAAAATATTCATCTAAGAACACTTGAATAATTCCATCTCCATAATACGGGTCAACGCCAACAATGTGCCAAGTCTTTTCTTTATTATATCTTGGATCTAATACTTTTATAGTTTTAAATCTTTCAAAATATTCATTAGTATTTTTATCCGCGGTAATATACATAACCAAGGAATAATTTAAAGTATTCCATTCAATGCCAGCTTTTTGAGTCCATTCAATAGACGTTTCAACTGGTCCGCGAATATAAACCCAATAAGATTGATCATTAACTTTTACCTATTGATCGCACCTGCGGATTTCAGATCTAAAATAAGCATCCTATTCAAGATACTATAAATAAACTAACCAATGAGTATCTGTTTCTTTCCATGTAAAAACATCACCAGGTTTTATATCAATATCAACCTATCCCTATGACGTTTTCCCAATCCTGGGGGCATTTAAACAAATGTCTTTATAAGGAATAGAAAGAATTTTATTATCATATGCGGGTTTATTTTTGTCTGGATTGATTAAACATCTAAACTACCTGCCATCTGATAAAGTTGCGGTTGCCGCCTGATAGGAGTACAATAAAGCTTTCTTTAGACTTCTTAATTTATCATTAATAAATCTTTGCTATTGATTGCCGCCATAGTACTATAATCTTTTATTTAATAATTCTAAAGACATATAATAATTTTCACCCCCATTTATAATTAACTCTTGATTCAAATATTGATGTTAAATCTTCTTGTTCAACCCAAGAATTATTTATTTTTTTATAAATTTTGGTAAATTGCATTTCTACCCAAGAATTATTGATTTTTGAAAAAAGAATTGCACCTCTGCCGCAAGAAACAACTATTGTATGCGCTGCAGATACATTTGCTATTTTATAAATGTAATTTACAATCCTATTATTATTTTTATCTATTCCCTATTCATATTCTAATGATGATGTCTTATCAACATTGTTATCCATTAAAGTAACAACAGCAGAAACATCATCTGGAACAATAACTAGTCTATAAGAATCGCCATCTAGCTTTACAACTTGTCCATCTGAATATAATTTACAATTATTACCACTTGCTTCAATAAAATAATAATCTACATCACCAAAAACAAAAATTAAGCTATGTTTTTGTTGAATATTATTTAAAGTATAAGTATAATTGCCTCCAGCGCTAGTGGCTTCAATGCTTGTAACCTTCCACTGTAAAGAGTCGCTATTATCATTAGATGCATCATCTTTGCCATATTTAATATCAATAAAATGCTCTCCCGCAGAAACTGTATAAGTAACAGTTTGCGCACTAGAACTATTAGTACACATTGCAATCTAATAATTACTTAAGCTATCTGATGGAGAAGATCCATTAGACCCTGCGGTTAAACCATCTGTCGCAACCTCAGTATCTAATTTACCAAACATTCCATAATCGTAATTGGCTTCGGCATAATTTATATAAGTAATAGTAACTAAACAATCACTTTCAAAATTTAAGTTTAATCTAGCAACAGAAGCCGATTTGGAAACTCCGTCATTAGTAGATACATAGTATCCAGTAGAACTATTAAATTCAAATCCATAACTTGCATCAGCAACTTTATTAGTTACTGTATAAGTATTAGAAGGAGTCCCGCCTGCCAATTGACTAGTAATATCAACTCCATTATCCAAAGCAAGAGTTAACTGGGGGTCAGTTGGTTCAATAGTAATTACCTGATTTGTTCCTGCCTCAACTCTTATAGTTCCTATATTAGGGTCTGTTATTGCATTAATAGCAGAAATAGTAATTGGATAATAAGTTTTTTCTGGATCTTCCTATGGAGGAATAAATGCACCAGCCTACTCAATAGTAATAACATGATCTGCGGCAATATCTTCAATAAGATATTCCCAATAATAATCTCCGCCGCTTGAAGGGACTGTATACTCCACTGTCCAAGTAATACCAGTAGTTAAACCACCATAATAACCAATAGTAAAGCCAACCCGCGCATCATCTTTTAATTCTGCCACTGTCCAAGAGCCAGGTGTAATATTAACAATATGACTACTTGTTGAAGTATAAGAAACTTCAGTTCCTTTTTCAGTTGTTCCATAATAAGTATTTAATGTTGCAATTTCACTAGAATAAGAGGCGTTTTCAAGATGACCATATGCTTGTACAGTCATTGAAGTAATTGTAGCATTATTTGGAATATCATCAAAATTAAAATGATAATAAATGGTTGCAGAACTTCCACTAGAACCAGAATAGTCATTGCCAGTTTGACTAGAAGGATTATCAACACCATGACCAATAGTTGATTGATATCTCGTTCCACTAATTGATCCTGAAGTTGTATACGATGCGGGCACTGCCTATACAGTACCACCAGTCTATTTTTCTTTTCTAATTAAGTCAGTTGTTATATCAACATTATTATCAAAAACAGTAACATCATCTAAAGAGGCTGCATTTATAATAACAGAACCATTTTTTCCTTCAAATAATTCTTGAGTTGCGGGCTCCGCTGTAATTCCATCCACACTGCTGGTGGCTGTAACTGTATAAACTGTGCCAGATATCGAATAATTAACAGTAAAAGTTGCTCCATAAAATCTAAAAGAATAGGTTGAAGTAGTGTTTGAAGTGCCTCTTACTCCATGTAATCGAATTCTTGCATCCTATAACTCTGCTCTTGTCCAGGTTCCCGCAGATAATGTTACAACACTAGTACTATTAGATACCGTTGCGGCGCTTCCCTTTTCATTTGTACCAGAAAAAAGTTGCACCTATCTTGTTCTAATACGGCTTGAGTTTGTCGTATTTATATATGTTTTTGTAGTACAACTAACTGATTCAATTGTGGCTTCTGCAGGAATATCACTAAAATCAAAAGTGTAATAAATATATGTAGTTGCTCCCGAACCGGTTGTAAGGTTAATAGTAGCATAAGAGGTGTTAGAAGAATCATTATATCCATTGGCCTAATTAGAAATTGAAGCATAGGCGTGATCCGCCGCAATACCAGTCGGATGGGCAGAAGCAGTCTAATCTATATTAATTATTCTTGACATCTTTTGTCTCCTTAGCTTTGAATATAAATATCTCCATTAACACCAACAGAAGAAGAGGGTGCTGAAGAACCTTGATAAATAGTTTGAACAATCAAACTTCCTGTACTTTGCACCCCATCCGCACCATGGAAAACCTTTCCGCTTACAACATCCGCGGCAGTTACAGTATCTTCAGTAAGATCTATTAACACTTCATTTCCAAAAACAATTTTATTCTTTGCCATGGCTTATTACCCTATTGTAACTGTCTTTCCTCCTGCCGCATTGTCTGTTTCAACATAGGGAATAGCATTAATTGTTACTTGGCTTAAATAGTCATATCCAGCATCCGGGAGAACTGTTTGTGCTGTCTTTGCGGGAGTTGCGGTTTTACTCTGAACACTGATAGCTTCACCAGAATAGGTACCCGTTACACCCAAGATCTCAACACCAGATTTAATATTTCCAGCAATGATTTTTGCTTGCTCTGTTGAATCAATGGAGACCTTACCAGAACCATCATGATAACCTTGCTGAACTGTATATTCTCCATCTACTGTACTAATGCTACCAGAAATAGCTCCCCTATTGGGCATTGTACCAGTTAACTTACTACCATTTTTATATGCAGTTTTTGTCGAAAGTATCTAAGCGGCGGTTGCTGTTGCATCAGAAGTGTCTGCATCATACGCACAGGTACCAGTACTTGGCGCACCGCTTGGCAAGTGAAATTTTTTGCCAGACAATACGTCTGCCGCAGTAACGTCATCAGTACTAATATCAATAATAACATCGCCGCCGTATATAACCTTATTTGCATATTGATTATTTGCCATTTATTTCTATCTCCTTAATCTCCAATAATAAATGTCATTCCAGTTATATTTGAGGTCCAATATGTAGGAATTTCTTGTACAATAATATCTTTTTTTAATATTTTTTTATCTGTGTCAAGAATTTGTTCATTGACAGATGGAGTTACTATATAAGCACCATCATAAGGAGCTCCTCCAACAGTTTTAGGAATCTCAATATTTTTCACTTCTATTGTTGGATTTAAAAAAAAAGACCCAATTAATTCCTATACATTACTAACCTCGCCGCTTATTGTTTCAGTAGGAGAAATATCTGAAGAAATATTAATAATATTAGATATTTCTCCTACTAACTCTATAGGAGAACTTATATCACAATTAATTTTAATTATTTCATCAGTGTGCGTTGGCATTTTATAATACCTCTTCTCCTGTTGTAAAAGTTCCAAATAAAAAAGTGTCTTTATGACCAAGAGAATCAGTTAACTAAATATCATATACATAAGTTTTTTTCATAGGAAGTTCTTTTGTATCCTATGGCTCAATTTCAAGAATTAATGTATCTATTGGTATCTGTTTAACTAAAACTACTTTATCATCTGAATCGGTATATTTTGCCTTCATAGCAAAACGAATAGAAGACCCCTCTTCAGGGATGTATTCTTCTCCGTTTTTTACTAATTTTAATTGTAAAAATAAAGAATCCCCTCTTGTAAGAGTTATATCAGTTCCATTAATTAGATGCATGATTTCTCCTTTATTTTTTTTCTATCTATTTCTATAATTCATTCATTAATCCTAAACATTCAAAAATGGTTCTTCTATAACAAGAAAAATCATCTTCATCAATTAATGAATAAAGTCCCTATAATTTATTTAATAACGGGAAAAAGATTTCTGAATAATCACAATTCATTAATCTTTGCATCCCGGCCAATTCTTCTAATATTGTCTATAAGGGTTTTACCCAGTCAGCACCTTCCTACCGACTGGGTAAAAGTTTATAAATTTGATTTATAAGATTTTGTAGTCTATAGGAAATTGCTTTATTATTTATTTCAATATTATATTTTAAAATCATAAAGCCTCCTGAAAAAATCTATTTATTATATTTATAATATCAATTTTTCTTTACCAAAATTAAATTAGAAAGCTTCATGGCGGCAACCACTACTCCACCATAAGTAATGACAGCGCGGTCTCCATCAATTTGCTTTACTGTATAATTTCTTTTATATACAAAGTCCGCAAGTCCATGACCATCATAGTCTTTTGCGCCATCGACTAACTTAACGGTATCTCCAACAGCAATTGTTTCTGTCTTGGATATAACTTGTTTACCTTTGGCAGTGGTGATATACACAGCATAGCCAGCTGCTTTCAGTTTCTTAGCAAGGGCTTCCGCATTCACCATATTCTTAAATGCGCCTACTTGTACGCGGTAAAGGCCCTCATATTCCGTCATGAACGCGTCCGCCGCAACTTCCTTAGCTTGTGCAAGTAAACGTTCCGCATTCTCTTTCTTAGAAAAAGCACCAAGTTGGACGCGATATAATGTAACAGGCTCAACTGTTGCTTCTTGTTGCTTACCAGTCAACCGCGCATTTACTTTTTCAACAATGTCTGGGAATTTACTTTGTAAGTAAGGGCCGGGGCATGCGGTTGCTGAAAACATATTATGACGAGTTAAATTACCAGTCTTATCGCCAGTGTAAATTAACTTTTTAATATCATTACGCTGACAAATATCTACACATAAATCAATTAACTTAGCATAGGCTTTATCGCTAACTGGCCAATTAGGACCAGCCGCACTATTTGCAACCTCAATGGTCACCGCCATATTATCATTTTCACTATTAGAAGACGTCCAAGCGCGCTTATCCTCTGGTACGTACATAGCCACACGACCATCAGAGTCAATGCCATAATTGGCAGAAGCATAATTTTTAGGATTGGCAAAAGTATTGCCAACACCTTCAAGAGTGCCATTAACGACTGCCATATGGTGAATAGTAATTTTACTAATTTTAGCAGTTCGTTCAGAGCAGTTTGGACTTAATTTTGTATATTCAACATATTTACTATTACTCATGTTAAAGTTCCTCCATTTGCAATATTTGTAAACACAGAATCCATCTGTGTACCAACCGACCATCCATCAACACCAGTAAGCGGTACCCGCCATAATTCTATTACATATTGACAGCGAATATCTTCAACCGCATCAAAATAAGTCTGCGTAAGGTAGCTCGCGTTTCCGCGAATCGCAATAACCGGAGTCTTAATCGTAAGATTTTTATTACTTCCTATTGTTGGAGCTACCAAATCTTGTCTTGCACAGTATGAAATACTTGTGTAGATTGAAAGAGCTGTTGCACTACTCCAGTAAAGCTCTCGCCCATATCCGCCTCCAACAATTTGCGAATACACTCCATATGATTTTGTGCCGTCAAGAGTGGTCATCTGCCCACTTGGATTATATAACCACTCATAAAAGCCGTATGAAACTGCATAGTCTTCTCTACCTTTACCAAGAGTTGCAATATTGTATACGGGTATAGTCAACGTTCTCATTGTCACAAAATATCGATAGGTTGTCGGAGTTCCAACATAGACCTCAAGGTTTTGCCCCGTTCGAATATTGGCATTAGTTGTGCTGTAAGCTGGAATCGTCAGCCCCAAATCCGATACAACGTACTGATCCATCGTCCATTTATCAACAAGTTCCGCATCAGAACGAAGTACGCCCATCCGCACTGAGCCACCGGATCCTCCACTGGCGGTGCCCGCAACTCCAAAAATTGATTTACCAGACACGATGTTCTCAGGGACTAAATTAGCATCGCCCTCAATTGATTGAGGTCCAGAGCAATACGTCATAGAGGGAATCACTGTTCGTGTCGAGGTGCCAGGAGTAAAAAGTTGAGCTCCAACTACCGGCATCGATTTTGTTAATGAAACATCAACATTTGTTGCAGTACCTTCTGTTACATATCCAGCAGTTACAACAGGAGTTACAGAAACTGTTTTATTAAGGGTCAAAGTATTTCCATTCGTTGTAAGAGTAGGATTAGTATCAGTTATTGAAGCCGGTGCGGCCGCGCTTCCAGTTCCTACGCTTTTCGTCACAGCGGTGGCATAATATCCCGTAGGAGTTGTGACCGCCCCTCCCGATACTGTCACATCTGAGGCGGTTTTTGTCGCAATGGTTCCAGTATATTTTGTTCCTTTAGAATAGGCAGTTACTCCGGAGAGCATTTGACTTCCACTTGTTAATGTTGCATCGGAAGTATCTGTCCCTCCAGAGCCCCCTCCAGTCTGAATATTATCAACAGCGGTTTTCATTTCACTTAAGGTCATTGGAGTTGCAACTCCGGCCTTTGTGGAAATACTGTCCGCCAAATCATCTAATTTATTTTTTGTTACAATAACTTTATCTGCCATTTATTAATCAGCTCCTTCCTTTTATGTTGTACTTCCATAAGAAGCTGAATCTCCATTATCTGGCCCAACAGTCTCAGCAATCACAAACCAAATATCTCCCGCAGCCTGATTTGTTGGCTGAGTTTTTGAAAAAACAATATGATTATTAATTCTATCTAATACTGCGGCGCCAGTTGGAAGTGTTGTAGAACTATTAGTTACTGTAGATGCAGAGTCCAATAAAGCTGCGGTTCCAAGGCCAAGGTTAGCGGGTGTAATATTCACGGTACCAGTTCTATAACTGACCTCCGCATCTCCCTTGACCCCACGAACCGCAGTACTATCTTTTATATTATACTAATCGCCATTAGGAAGAGTAATTTTGGAAATATCTGCCATAAAATTACCCCCTTAAATTAACTCACTGTAATTGTTTCTTGAGTCCCCTCAAATGTCGGCTGAGAAACAGTACCCGCCGCAGTTGTAGTACCAGAAAGTTGTGCTTTTGTTCCAGTAAAGGTTGGTTGAGAAACGGTTCCTGTTGGAGTTCCAGATACGTCAACGTCGTCTGGAGTTCCGGTAAATGTTGCACTAAAAGTTGCTGGAACTTGAATATTTCCAGTAACTAATCTAGCTCCAGTTCCAGAGAAGGTCGGCTGAGAAACACTACCAGTAGCAGTTCCGCTTACAGTAACATTTCCTTCAGTTCCTGTAAAACTTGCACTAGTAGGAACGGCAATATTACCAGTAACTAATCTTACTCCAGTACCGGTAAACGCAGGAGCAGAAGCTTCATATGAAGCATCTCCATTTTTAACTGTAACATTTGATGTTGTAATAGATGCTCCAGTTGTATATCCTAATTGATAAAAACTTAAATTTTCATCATTTACGCTATAATAAGTAATAACATTTGCTGGTGCGGTTGCTCCAGGTGCGGCAGCAACTACTGTTTTTGCAACTGTTACACTGGTTGGGTTTTTAATAGTAGTAGTGCTACCAGCAGCAGCTACTGAAATTGTTGGAGCTGCAACACTTCCCTATGGAGTATAAGTGGCAGTCCCACTGGATGCTTTACTTACAGTTGCAGTTTTATTACTAGTAGTAAGATCCACGCTTCCCGCCGGAGTAAATTTACCAGTTGAATTAAACGAAGTACCAGAAAAGGTTGGCTGAGAAATGGTTCCAGCAGGAGTATATGTTACATCGCCTTGTTCTGCGGCGGAAACTAAAGCAGTTTTATTTGTATTGGTTGCAATTGAAACAGCCACATCGCCGCTCGGCGTAAACGTCCCCGTAGATATAAACCGAGTACCTGTAAAGGTTGGTTGAGAAACAGTGCCCTTAGGTTGATAGTTTCCACTCGTACTATCTGTCGCAGTTATCGTTACATTGCTACTGGAACCAGTAAAAGTAGGCTGAGAAACTGTGCCCTTGGGCTTATAACTAGCTGTTGCGCTATCTTTATAAGCTAATGCGCCAAGAGAATCTAAGCTTCCTAGCGCATGCCATTTACTATCCGGACCCCAAATAAATTCTTCAGTTCCATAAAAGAATAACTGACCTGCAGCAGGCACCAATGTTTGTCCGTCTACTGTAGGAGACTGGGAGCCGCCATCTGTTAACGGAGTACTAGATACGCCTACGAAAACAACGGCGTCACCGCCAACAATTGCCTCAATTGCACTTCTTGCATAAGCATCTTTTAAATCATACACTGATCCACTAGGCAGTGTAATTTGAGAAATCTAAGGCATATAATTTCTCCTTTCTTCAGTTTCTATTTAAAACTAAATTTTCTTCATGTAGAGATAAATTAAGTTTATTATTCCAAAACATTTTTTCTTCCTAAGTAACATGGATAGAATGATTATTAATATGATCCATCAAAAGCTACTCAAGGTCTTCGCCTCCAACACTATTAACAAAAGGTAAATCAATCAAATATCCTTTTCCATCTCCAACTTTTAATCCAGGAACGACAATCTCTTCACCATCTTTTTCTATTGTTTTATAATTTGTATAAATATATAAAACATCTTTTTCAGAAATTAAAGCTGGATTCATATTCCATTGTTCTTTTGTTTTTGAATAATAAATTAATCTATCATGCACTATATGTTGAATTTTACTCCATAAGTAAGAGACGCCCTAAGGATCTAAATATTTTGGCATAATGTTCCTCCCATCTTCTTACTATGAAGAAAATATATCATCTAATTCATCATAATTAATTCTTGACATATCAAGTTCATCAAATGTTTTATTTCCCAAAAGCACATTTGATTCAATTTGTGGTTTATTAATTAAATCTTCATAATTAATAACATTTCTATTTTTATATTCATCTTGCACTAAATCACTAGAAGGATAATACGTAGGTTGCATTATTACTCCAAGAGTAGAACGCATAACACCGCGTTTATCAGGAATTCTTCTCTTATATAATCTTTGAAGATGAAAACCTTCTCTTTCATAATCCTTTTTTAATTGCAAAAGTTTTTGCATATGGTTTGCTTGAGAAGTAAATTTAAAATCAGAGCCGCTATATTTCATGCGCGTATTTTCTACGCTTGCTAGTTGTTGGCTCAGCCATTCCACAATCATATAAACTGCAAGAATATTTATTTCTTCATGTGTTAATGAATTATTAAAATAACCACCATCATAAACAATAGCAACAACTTCTTCATAATTACTTTCTACCCCTTGATAGGTTGTTTGGTCAACAACCTCAAATAACTCATAATTCCACAAATTCACACGCGGAAATTCAAATTTTTCAATAGCAGAAAGTAAAAGCTGCTCTAACATTCTAAATGTATCTAGCTATGTCAGCTCTAAATACATATCATCTGTAATTTTTGAAAGGAAGGAGTCATATACAAGTGAAAATGAAGTTGTATTCATTTATATACCTCCTGTTAAAAAAGATTATTCTTCTTTTGGGGTTGGCTTATACCGACGTCCTGAAGGCGCGGGCACCTCATTATGAACGCGACGAATGGCGGCCTTTGGTTCTCCTTCAGACGCGTCATCACCGCCATCATATTTAGTATTTTTAATTTCAATGGCTCGATCTACATCAAAACCAAATTTATCTTTAATAGCCTGTCTCTTCTTAACATCATTCAAAGGAAGATTTACAGCCATATCTTTTATTAATTCATGAACGCTCGCTGGTGCAAAATCCAAACAATCTAAAAACTGATCTAAAGTGCCAGTTTCCATTACTTTCTTAATATCTTCTTGACTATAGAAATATTCAGGTTCTGGTTCTAAATTAAATAACTTCGCCGCAACATTCTTATCCGCAATCTCGAGATATTCTTTTAAAATTGTCATGCCACCAGGCACATAAGTTAATTTTTCTAACTCTTCATAAGAAATTTCTTTAGTCTCACCAGGATAGAAATTTCTATAAACGCCTAAATCTTCAACTTCGTAGCCAACGCTACCAGAAAATCTATTAATAACTTTAACTAAAGTGTTTTTATCAATATTCATATTATAAACTCCTTTTATCTCCTTAATACAAAGAATAGGGGAGAATTATTTAACTCTCCCCTATTTTATTTTAATTACTGATTATCCGTAATTGCCTTTACTGTCTTCGTAAGAGAGGTGTTACGATATACGCAAATGCCAGGATGCTGTAAGTAAGTAGCAACACCAACCTTCTGATAAGTCTGAATCTCAGTAGACCAGTCACGATTATCAAAAGATTTTACCTGAGCTCCGCCCTCAAACGCAACCTTAACTGGCTTTTCAGTTCCAGTAGGAATAATCCAAGCGTAAGAAGGATCAATAACCTTCTCTTTATTAGTTTCATCCGTAAAGGACTGCGGAAGAACGATTACATTATGACCCTTATAGGTTGCAAAATAACCATTGTTCCAAACTTCATCAGCCATACGATCAGACCAATGAGCACTAGCCGCAGGAAGCATGGTCGCCGCAAATTCAAAAGTACAATAAATAGTGCTCTTGCCATACGCATCAGCAGTCATAAGCAGCTGATCCATTGCGGTCTCAATGAACTTAGTCTGAACAGTCTTGTTGTAAGTACCAATATTGCTAACAGTAGCAACAAGGGCGCTAGCGATTTCACGATAAACCGCTTCATCCATACCTTCAAGCACAAGGCTGTAATAATCATTCATGGTCATGCGGCCATCAAGTAACTCTTCCCACTCAATACGAGAAGCGCCGCCGTATGCAGAGGTAGGAACCTCAAGAGTACGACCATCAAGCTTGAAAACTTCATAGCGGCCAGCAAGACCAACGCGGGTTACAAACTGCTTAGCGCGCTTTTTGGAAGCTTCGCTGATTCGAATATTATAAACTGGCTTAACGCCCTGCGGGAAAGTACGAACATCCGCAAACTGACCATAAGCCTGAAGAACCTTCTGAGGAAGAACCTCAGTAAGACCGACTTCCATAAGAGTATAAATAAGATTCTTATTTTCTCTGAAGTCCTGAGGAGTAGAACCAAGTTCATTTAACTCCTTAATAAATGTTTTATTTAAAGCTTCTGCAGAAAGCTTCTCTCCACCAAAGGAATAAGCAACAGAAGGATTTAACGAAGCCTTAGCGTTAGCCTTGGCCAGTTCAATAAGTTGATCTCTTGTCAATGCCATTTTCTTTTCCTCCCCTATTACTGAATTCTCTGGACTTTAACACCAGGTGTGCCATCCGGCATTGTATAAACCTTAACGACTTGCCATACCATGCCAGCATTTGGTTTAGTTTCAGCTTTTGCTAAGAAGCCATTAGCATTAACAGTTAAATAATTCCCAGCCGCAAGCTCAGGCATCGTGATTTGTTGATCATTAGAACTTGCTTCAGCGAAGGTATTAGTCGTCATAATATCGCCAACATTAGTTTTAATTAAACGAGGATATAACTTTCCATCAGTGAAATCCCCTACTTTATATACAAAATCTTTATGACTTTGATAACGCTCGTCATAAAGCTTCTCTTCGTTATAAACAAGCATGTACTCGCCATCAGTATCAGCCGCAGTATTAACATTGCCATGAGCATAGTCATATTTAGCGAACTGTCCATTCTCAAGCTGAGTAATGCCATCTGCCGCAGGTAACTGCGCATAGATTTGGCCAGTCACAATACCAGACAGGTGATTAGGCTCAACTTGTCCATAACCATATCTTTTAGTTAAGTCTCTTGCCATTTTAGCATCCTCCTAAAAAAAATTAAAAATTAACCAAGTTTTTCTTGCTCTTTAACAGCTTTCACCCAATCTGGCAGGCTGTTGTTCTCATTGTTATCTAATGTATAGGTAACAATTTCTTCTTCTTTTTTATTCTCAGTTTCTTTATTTAAAGCAAAACTGATCTTTTTATCAAAACAAATAACAGAAAGTTTAGCTTTAATTTCCTCTAAAGTATACTTCTCTTTGTTGCTTAATACATCTGCTTTATCCTCATCGGAAAGCATATAGAATTCAGCAATAAGAGCATCCTTTTTCTGATTATCAATTTCTTTTTTGAAATTAACAAGTTCTTGATACTGACTCTGAAGCAAAGCATAAGACTCTTTTAAAGCATTAAGCTCTTGCTCTACTAATTCATACTTCTTCGTTCTTTCTTTGTCATTATCGTCCTTGTCGCTGTCTTCTTCAACATCGTCTGGATTTTCCTCAGAAGCGGGTTCCTCTGCCTTCTCTTCCTCAGCAGCTTTTTCCTCTTCCTTGTCATCATCCTCTTTAACATAATCAGTAGGAGCAGAAGTATCCTCTGTATTATCATTAACATCAGCAGCTGCAGTTGCTTCTGTATTCTCTGCTTCAGTAAATTCTGTTACAGGCTCTACATTTTCATTTTCAACAGCCGCAGTGTTTTCAAGATTCTCCATCTGTTGTCCTCCTCCGTTTAAGGCATTCTTTAAATCTTGCATCATACTATAAAGTGTGTGCCTAAAATTATCGTCTAATGTAAATCTTGTACTTACATTTGGAGCCGTTACAGAAGCGCCTTCGAAGCAAGGCTCAACATCGTCTCCTAATATGCAAATTTTTTGAATAATTGCATCATTTATAATAAAGAAATCCATTCCATTGTCATAATTTGTTTCCCAATGACCTTGCACAGATTCTTTTTGAAATTCCATAGATTGCGGGCGACCCTCTTCCACAGGTAAGCTGGATTCTGGGAATTGATCTGTCCAAAGATAACCAGTAGTCATAAGGTATTTATGAATAACCGTATTACCCATTCCATCTTTGTCTTCAAAATTCTGAAACCAAACTTTTGCGTCTGGCGCAACAAAACCATAAGGAACAGTTTGACATTCGAATTTTATTCCTTCATCATCAATAATAACTTTTTCTCCGTGATCTGTAAAATCTTCTTTACTATCTCTATAATAACCAACAATAGGAGCTCCGCGAAGAGTTTTACCAATTTCAGCCGCGACTTCCTCAGTAATAAATGTTTGGTTCCGATTAGCACCAACATAAAGAACTTTTATTTCACATTTTGACATTAAAGGATTAATATCAAGAGGCTGAAGATTTAAAAACTCAGGAGAATCTATTGTCGCAACTGATTGATGCATAGTAAAAATCTCCTTTCATCCCTCATATATATATTAAAAATTTAGGTATTTCTTTTAACAGCTTTTGTCCAAAAATTTTTAGAAAATTTTTAGCTTAAAGATTCTTGATTTTGTAATGTTTTTGTTGATTTTTCATCATCCGGTTTCTCTGGCCGCCCCGCGCTATCACCATTTGAATTCCTATTAAGAACTTCTGCGTTCATGGTACTAGACATAAGCGGCGGGATAAATACATTAACCAAATCAAGAATGTCATTCTCAAAGTATGCATTAGCCAAGACCGCACTTTGCGTTTGCCCAAGAGCAACTTGAGGTAACATTTTAGAATAACCTAATTGAGTATGTTCCTTATATTGTTTAGCCAAATCTTTATAATTATAAATTGTAGTAGGAAGAATTTGTACCCTATAAAAAACCTTTTTTGGACTTCGATTATAAGGGGTTAATAAAGTGTTTAAGAACGTTTCAAATTGTTGGATCAAATTCCACATTGAAGCTTCATCATTTAAGATAGATTTTTCAAGAGCAATATTACCATCAGTATTAAATTGCATCTGTGAAATACCGGCTTCATTATAGACTGTACGCTCTACTTTCTACAGGTCGTCTGTTGTAGTAGAAGTGTGATTATCTGCCATATCCGCAACATCAACATCCGCAAAAGTAGTTAAAACATCAATACCAATTGCTTTTGATAGCATTTGAACTGCATTATTATGAAGTTGTTGAGCTTCATCTACATCAAATACTAAATCACCATTTTTATCAATTGGCATCTTTTGAATAATTATTTTTAATAATTGTTGTTGCATTTTTCGGCGATCAAGGTCTTGCGCGGCATCCAAATCAATAATTGCAGGAATTACTGCAATCATAGGCGGGAAATCTTCTCCATTTAAATTAAATTTAATAACAGAACCAATTTCAAGTAAATACCACCCAGACTCATCTCCCGCAGAATCCGGTTTAAGTTTACCTTGCTTAAATAATTTATAACCTTTTTCAAATTCAGCAGGAAAAACTTTTAACATTCTTGCTCGCTATTCCGCATCTGTAAAAATATCATCAAAATATTTCATATTAAACTCAACCGCGGGTTGTCCATTTACAAAAAAACGAGACCTGCAATATCTTGGTGGTAATTCTTGAACAACAATTTTTCCATCTCGTGCAATTAAATATCCATAATAACAACCATTTTTAATAACTTTTAAAGCAACATCCCCAAAGAATTTCTTTGCTTCAAAATTATCTAAATATGTTAAAACTTTATAGAAATCATTTAAAAGTTTATCTGGTTTTATTAAATCACTATAATAGGGGGTTACAAGCCAGTCATATCTATACATATATGCCAAATAACGACACAACCTTTGATAAATACCGCTAATTTTATAAAAATAATTAGAAATCTCTCTCATTTTATCGAGATCTCCATAATGGATAGCTCGTAAAACATGCCCCTTATCCGCCAATAAAGGATTTACTTTACGAAGATCGCCCAGTTTAAGAACCGCATCTGAAACAGATTTAACTCCAACCTTAATCTTTGCAAAATCAATAGGCACATAATTATTAGCCTAACTAGGAATTTGGTAATCCTCAGCCCCAACCATATTAAAGCCTTTTTTCTTTATCTAAGCCATTCGATTAATCAACTTTAGATACCTCTCCTTCTTTAATACCCAGCCGCCTTAAGAATGTAGTCATAATCTATTCTTGCTTCATCCCAATAGGGAATAAGTACTAATTTAATAGAATGATCGCGGCAATATTCTCTTTTTCGCATATCATTATACTGTTGTTTTCTTAATCCATTATATCCGCCAAATTTACTTTTAGCTTCATAATGTTGAATTCCTTGAAACTCAATAAGAAAATCAATATTATGCTAATCATCAAAAACCGCAAAATCAAATCTTAAAGGGCGACCTGTATTACTTACTAAATCTGGAAAAGAGTATTCTTCTGCGAACTCTAATCCAGACTCTTGCAGAATTTCTTCTATTTTTATTTCGCCTCTAGATGCTCGCATATTTTTCTCCTTCACTATTATTATATAAAAAATCTGCCTATAACATTAATAAACTTTGACCTTAAGCTGGCGTAAAAAATAAAAAGTCTGAAATATTTCGTTTTTTCTTCTTTTTATTTAATTCCTATTCATAACGAATATAATAAAGACCATAAATAAAAGCAGAAAATTTATCTTTTTTAATACTACGATTACTTTGTTTTAAAATAATATTAACACCTTCATTCTCTTCTACTAAATTTAACATTTGTTCTTTTAAAATAGAGGTTAAAATAAAAGGTCTTAAATATTCATT
>DFIJ01000082.1 GCA_002372775.1 Christensenella sp. UBA3700 | reverse complement strand
GAACACCAATATTCTTAGTGGCACTACCAACGATTAATGGAGTTAAATCACCCGCTAATACGCCAATACGTAAGGAGTTACGGATTTCTTCAAGATTAAATTCTTCACCATTAAAGAATTTTTCAAGTAAAGCATCATCAGTTTTAGCAACTTCTTCAACGATTGTGTTATGAAGTTCAAGGATTTTATTACGTTTGTCTGGATAGATTTCCGCTTCAACGCATTCTTTTCCGTTATAGATATGAGCTTTAAGGTCGACAGCGTTTGCAAAACCGTCAAAGCCTTTTTCATGACCAAGTGGGTAGCAGAAGGAAATAACTTCTTTACCAAGTTGTTCACGAATATCCTCAAGAATTGGCTCAAAATCAATATCTTCTTTATCCATTTTATTAACAAAGATAAATGTTGGAACGCCTTTTCTCTTTAGTTGTTTATAGTGTTTTAATGTACCGACTTGAACACCAACAGAGGCATCGATAACTAAGACTGCACCTTTAACAACACCGGCAACACCAATAACTTCAGAAATGAAGTCATCGTTACCTGGAATATCTAATAAGTTGATCTTGTAACCGTTATATTCAAGTGGGATAACAGAGGTTTGAATAGATCCACCTCTTCTTTGTTCATCAGGTGTATAGTCAGAAAGAGTATTCTTCTTTTCAACTTCACCTTTTTGAGGAATTAACTTAGCAGTGTAGGCTAAAGATTCGACTAAGGAAGTTTTACCACTACCTTGGTGACCCAAGATAACAACGTTACGAATGTTTTCAGTATTCATATAAATCACCTCTACACTCTAAAATATTTGGAGTAACGGCCTTTAGTGATAAGTTGAATTTGACCTTCTTCAACTAATTGATTTAAGGCTTTTTCAACTGTTACTTTGCCTAAAGCGTATAAGACTCTTAATACAACAGTCTTGCTAATTGGAGTTGCAGAATCGATAACGACTTTTAAGACTTTTTCTTTAGCAGGAACTTCAAGGCTATTAACTTCTAACATATAGTCAACTTTGCGATAAGCTTCTAAGATTCTCTTTAAAACGAAGCTAACGTAAGGTTCATAATCATTTTCATTATCGTGCCAGCCTTCACTAGAAGCTTTAAAGGCATCGATGTATTCGCCTAAATGTTGTCTCATTAAGTAGGCGATTGCGTAATAATCATCAACATCATAACCATATTTCTTTAATAAGAAATGGAGTAAGAGTCTAGAGACTCTACCATTACCATGGTTATATGGGTGAATGCACATAAAGTCGAACATAAATGAAGCGATAAGAAGGAGTTTATTCACTTCTTCATCTGCTGCACACATATTGAATTGATAAATTAAGTTATCAAGTAATACGACGACTTCTTCAGGTGCTGCGGAGACAAAGATAGTTTTGAATGAGCCATCTGGCATGGATTCTTGGATATAGTTAATACTATCTTTATAACGACCACCAAAATCTGGGTTGTAATCTTTATAAATATAATAATGTAATGTAGAAACAAAGCTGCGATCTAAGGTTTGATATTTATAGACCTCATCAATTAAATCAAGCGCGTTACGATAACCAGCGACCATATATTCTTGTAAGGTTTGTGGCTGAGCGTTTTTAGAAAAAAGAGCACTCTCGCGTTCGTCGGAAATATAAACATTACCGATTTGGTTCGACATAACTGAACCACTGCGACGTGCCATCGCTTTTAAGACATCTAATTTTTTGGCTCTATTAACAGGAAGAGTCTTACCTTTGTAAAGCTCAATCGAATTGAGCAATGAAACAATGCTAGGTTTGTTAAGTGCGAGCACTGTTCCTTTTAAATCAAACATTTTCATGGTGATTGCCCTCCGATATACATTATCGTTGAAAGCGCTTTACTTTGCAATCAATTCAGTAAAAAAGTGCAAAAAATACCGAGTTAAAATTTTAAGAGATGACCTTTGTATAAATACAATAAATGGGAAAAATATTCCCAAAGAAGTCAGTTCCTGTGTTTTTAACCACAAAAAAAAGCAGCCCCGAAGGACTGCTAAATATAACTTTTTATTAGTTGAGGTTTTCGCCTAATGCTAATAATAACACACCAATAGCATCAGTGTTTGCGGAACCATTTCTCACAAAGATATAACGATCAGTCTTTGTTCCTTGACCATCACTTGTGGTTGTCATGGTAACATTTTTTTCATTGACTTGTGCAATTGAGAAATTTGTTGAAATATATGTATCATCAACTCCTCCTTTAACACCTAAAAGAACATCGGCTGTTGCATCTGTGTGGGCTTTGTCATAAGCTTCTACTTCTTCTGCGTATTTTCCGCCATTACCAGTTGTGGTGCCTAATTCCCATGCCAAACTTGTAATAGTGATGTTGTTATCTGTTAAATATTTAGTGAACTTGGCTTTTAGTTCGCCACTACAAGTTGAGTTAACAAACTTAGCATAAAGATGAACAGTTAATGCTGGTAACACTACAGGCTCACTTTCTGAAGTGGTTTCAGAAGGTGTTTCTTCAGATGTAGTTTCAGAGGTTGTCTCGGATGGGGTTTCTTCTGATGTGGTTTCGGATGTTGGTTCTTCAGAAGTAGTCTCAGAAGTTGGATCTACTGGTTCTGGCCAATCATAATCAACAATACCTTTTAACAATACCTTAAGGGCTTCTAAATTAGCTGTGTTATTTCTAATCCAAATATAACGATCAGTTTTTGTTGTTTCGCCGTTAGTTGTGGACATAGTAACGTTTCCAGAACCATCAGCTTTCTTTAATGTTGCAAAGTTTTTAACGATATAAGAGTCTTCTGCAAAGTTTGCCTTAGCACCTAAAACGACGTCAATTGTTTCAGCTGGATGTGCTGCATCATATGTGCCTAAATCGGCGGAATAATCGGCAACACCTTCATTTTGTGCGCCGGTACCCATGACCCAATTAAGTTTTGTAACAGCGGCTTTTTGATTGACTAATTCGTCTTCAAATTTTTTCTTTAATGAGGCGCTGCAATCATTATCAACATATCTCTGATAAAGATGAACGGTTAATAATGGATAGGTGACTTCTGGGGTGAATTCAGAGGTAGTAGATGTGCCTTCAGATGTTGTTGAGGTGCCTTCAGAAGTAGTTTCTCCTGAAGTGGTAGATGGATTAACTGTACTATCACTTACTGCACCTGGATTGTGGTTTCCTCCACCACAGCTTGCAAGTGTACCAACAAGCATAAGAGCAGAGATAACTAGTAATTGTTTTTTCATGTTTATAAGTTCTCCTTAAATTTATATTAACTATTTAATAGTTAGTACCATATTGATTATACACGTTATAAGCGACTTCTTTAAGAATTGTTGCATCTTCGTCGCTTACATAAGTTTCTCCATAAGTGTTATACGTGTCTTTAACACCATGGTATGTGGCGGTTCTAACATCCGCTCCTGTTAAGGAAGCAAGATGAATTAAACCGGATAAATATGATCCACTAAATGATGGATGTTTATTATCTTCTACATAATAGAGATTAATTGAAGAGTGTTCTTGATATACTTTTGAAAATCCTCTTCCAACATAATGAACACCGAGTTTCAATGCTTTAGCGCAGTTCTTATAAGCATTCATAAGTGCTAATTCGCATTCAGGAATTGTTGCGCCATACGTGCCTACCATATTATTGAAGCCCCATGTTTCATATAAACTAATTTTAGCGGAGGTCTGATAGGTTTTTAGCTTAGTTAATAACGCAGTCGCGCCACTTAAGAATGAATCATAATTTGAGACTGGAGATGTGGAATGCTCTTGCATAATGATATGGGTGTAAGTGTTATTTTTAATCTTTTCTTCCACTTGTTTACCATATTCATCATTTCCATCTGCAAATTGGGATAAGTGATATGCCCCACAGGCTACTCTATCCGCACTAAATTTAGTAAAGCCCATTGATTCAGCAAGCTTAGAAGTAATTTGGTCTAAATCATTGAAGTATGTAAAACTATTTCCAATAAATAAGACTTTATATTCCTCATTATAATCGATTGAAACTTCTTCACTTGTGGCACTTGGTTTAAAACTAGGATCTTCGTTAACCAAAGAGTTGCACCCAATAAGTGCAGGAACCGCTAATAAGATAAGTGATTTTTTCATTTTCATAATTTTACTACCTAAATTTTATTAACGTGAGCTTTAATTGCTTCTTCTCTAACAGCTTTAGCAACTTCTTCATGGACTCGTTTATCCCATGCATATGGAAGAATATAGTCCACTTTTAATTCATTTTCTTTAACACAGTTAGCAATACCTCTAGAAGCTGCTAACATCATTTCTTCATTAATTGTAGAAGCTCTAACATCTAAAGCTCCTCTAAATAAGCC
>DFIJ01000067.1 GCA_002372775.1 Christensenella sp. UBA3700 | reverse complement strand
AAGAGAAATCCTATGAGAAGTGAAAGAATCTGCTCACTTTCTAGATATGTTATGACACTTCCAGAAAATGCAGCTCAAACAGCAGCTACACAATGGATGGAAAGAACTCTAGACGACTCAGCAAATAGACGTCTTGTTATGGCTCAAGCATTCTTAACAATCGATGCTATCCTTGAAATTTATATGAACGTTGTAGATGGTATGGTTGTATATGATAAAGTTATCGAAAAGAGATTAATGGCTGAGCTTCCATTTATGTCAACAGAAGTTATCTTAATGGAATGCGTTAAGGCTGGCGGAGATAGACAAGCATTACATGAAAGAATCCGTGTTCATTCAATGGACGCTGCAATGCAAGTTAAGAAATACGGTAAGGACAATGACTTAATCGATAGAATTAAGAAAGATCCAGCATTTGCTGCCATTGCAGATAAAATCGATTCTTTATTAGATCCTAAGAACTTTATCGGTAGAGCAAAAGAGCAAACACTTGAATATATCGACGAAGTTATCAATCCTATCTTAGAAGAGAATAAGGAAATCTTAGGAGCGAAAGGTCAAGTTAACGTATAGAATAAAAATAAAAAAGTCTCAAACTTAATTGAGACTTTTTTTGGCAGGGGAGACGCGACTCGAACACGCAACCGACGGTTTTGGAGACCGTAGCCCTACCATTGGGCCACTCCCCTATATAAAAACATAAATATTATATAAGTAGAAAGAGTTAGTGTCAAGAAGAAAAGGAGAAAATAAAATGGAATACAAGTATAAACTAGGATTTTTAGGAGCAGGTAATATGGCTAAGGCTATAGCATCTGGAGTTCTATCATCTAAGTTGTTAAATAAAGATCAAATGATTATGTCAAGACAATCAGAAAATGGCTCATTTGAAGGCATTAAAATAATAACAGATAACAACTTCATATTAAACAACTGTGAATTTGTAGTCCTAGCTGTAAAACCACAAATTTTCAATTCATTAAAAGAAACAGGATTATTTAGCAGTGAAAACTGTGCATGCGTTATATCAATAATGGCTGGTGTTAAAGCTGAAAAAATTGAATCAGTTTTCACAAATGGTGCAAAAGTAGTTAGAGTAATGCCTAATACTCCATGTGCTGTTGGTTTAGGTATGGTTTGTATCGCTAAAAATGACGCTACAAAAGAACAAAATGAATTCTGCGAGAAAATATTCAAGGGAACTGCAAAAACTGCTCTAATTGACGAAAATCTATTCGATGCGGTTACATCTATAAGTGGTTCAGGTCCTGCATATGTATATTATTTTATAAAATCCATGATAGATGCAGGTGTTGAAGGCGGATTATCTTTAGAAGATTCTAAACTTTTAACATTACAAACAGTAGTAGGTGCTGCTAAGATGGTTGAAACATCTTCTGATGACTTATCTACTTTAATCCAAAAAGTATGCTCAAAAGGCGGTACAACAATTCAAGCTATTGATACTTTCAATAATTATGAAATCGATAAAAAGATTAATGAAGGTATTCAAAAGTGTAGACTAAGAAGTGAGGAACTATCTAAATAATGAAAGAAGTTACAATTTATACTGATGGTGCATGTTCTGGAAATCCTGGTCCTGGTGGATGGGGCGTTGTTTTAATGTACAACAGCGCTAAAAAGGAATTATCTGGATACGAAGAGAACACAACAAACAATAGAATGGAGTTATTAGCCGCTATTAAAGGTTTAAGCGCGTTAAAAGAGCCATGTAATGTTTCTCTTTATTCCGATTCAGCATACCTTTGTAATGGCGTAAATGAGGGTTGGTTATATTATTGGAAAAATAACAATTGGAGATCTAAATCTAAATCCGATGTTAAGAATGTAGATTTATGGGAAGAATTATTAAAGCTTATGAATGTACATAAAATTACTTTTATAAAAGTAAAAGGACATGCGGATAATGAGTTTAATAATAGATGTGACCAACTAGCAACTAGTGCATATTTAAACCATAAAGAATAAATATGGATAAAAAATATTGTTTTATGGACTGATTTGTTTGTCTTAAATTCTCATATATAGTAAACTAGATACTAGTAAGTATATAAGTGAATTAAAGAAAATCGTTTACCAGGGTGGTAAGCAAAAACAGAGAGGAGATTACTAAATTGGATGCAACAGATATAATTAAAGCGGTTTTACTGCTTTTAGCTGGTCTAGGTACATTCTTAATAGGTCTTGATATCATGGGTAAAAACATCGAAAGTTTTGCCGGTGATAGATTAAGAGGTCTTTTTACAAAAATTTCAGATAAAAAATTAGTCGGAATAGGAACAGGTTGTGTTACAACAATCTTAACTCAATCATCAACAGCAACAACTGTCATGACTGTAGGTTTTGTTAACACTGGTATTATGACTTTAACACAAGCTGCCGCAATTATCATGGGTGCTAACATCGGTACAACGGTAACAGCTTATTTAATTGCTTTACAAGATTTACCAGTATCAGCATTCTTCGCAGCAATGGCCTGTGTTGGTGCATTCATGCAAATGATTAAAAAGAGTTCCGTAAAGAATATTGGTTTAATTTTATCAGGTATTGGTCTATTATTCGTTGGCTTGAACGTAATGAGTTCATCAATGTCTAACGTAACATCAATAACAAATGATGAGGGAGAATTAGTAATAGCTAATCTAATTCTTAAATTCTCAGGAGATAAGTTCTATCTAAAGTTCTTGTTAATGATTATTGGTGCTATATTAACAGCTTTATTACATTCATCAGCTGCTACAACATCTATTTTAATCGGCCTTTGCGCATCTGGTGCAATGACTCTAGAACCTGCATTCTATGTAACATTAGGTATGAACGTTGGTACATGTTTAACAGCAGTTGTTGCTTCACTTGGTCAAACAACAAATGCTAAGCGTGCATCTATGGTACACTTATTATTCAATATTATTGGTACAATAATATTCGGAATCATTTTACTTGCATTCGGTAAGAAATTATTAGCATTAATAGACGGGGATAACATCTCAATTTCTATCAAGATTGCTATATTCCATACAATATTCAATATAACAACAACATTATTAATGTATCCATTCATTAATCAACTTGCAAAATTTGCATCATTACTTGTTCCAGAAAAGAAAGGTATTGTTAATGACGAATTTGCAGATAGATTTACATATGTTAACAATTTGATCTTAAAAACTCCAACAATTGCTATGGAAATGTTAAGAAAAGAAATTGTTAAAATGGCAAATGATGCTAAAACAAACTTAATGCTAGCTATTGGTATGTTAAATTCTAAGAATTTAGAAAGATTAGAAGAATTCCAAAAGAGAGAAAAACATATCGACTTTATTAATAAGAATCTATCTAAATACCTTGTAAAGGTATCTTCTCAAGAAATTACATATGAACAAGAGAAAGAAATTTCTACATATTACCACAACATTTCAGATATTGAACGTATTGGTGACTATGCTGAAAACATCGTAGAATATGCTGAAGATTTAATTAAAGCCGGTGTAGATTTTTCAGACGATTGTAAAGTTGAACTTGCAGATATGGTTAATGCTGTACTAAATGAAATCAACTTAACAATTACAGCATTCGAGAACAAAACACTTAAGGATTACGCTGAAATCGACGCTGCAGAGGATTTAACAGATACTTATTTCAATGTATTATCTAGAAATCATATTGGTAGATTAAATCAAGGTATTTGTAAAGCAGAAGCTGCTTCAGTATTCATTTCATTAATTGGTAACCTAGAAAGAATTGGTGACCACACAATGAATATTGTTAATGCAATGAAAATGTATTTAAGAATGCCTGTACAAAAATAAATAATAATCGATTGATATTTAAAAAGGGTATATCGTTAAGATATACCCGATTTTTTATTCTTTAAACGGATCTTCATCCGGACGCCTATTTGTCATAATATCACGGTATGGATCATCTTTAGGCATATCGTTATATGAAACATCAGGATGTGATTTTGCATAATCTACATAGCCATTAATTTCTTTTTGCTCAATAATCTTTCTAACGATAGCAAAAATCAACAAACCAACAAGAGCTATTCCAACTACAGATAAACCTATGATTTCTTTTTTTGTTTCAGATTGTATGACTAAGGATTTCTCTGTAAGTTTATCAAATGACTTTACTATAGCCTCAGAAATGCTCAATTTTGAATTATTTAAATTGTTATTCATATTTGTTTGTAATAGCTCAAAATCGTCATCTGTAAAGGCTGAGGATGTATTATCTCCTGCCATATCAAGCCACATATAACCTCTAGTTGAATATCTTGTGTAATTTACATATACAATTAATAAATGTCCTTCATCATTAAACAGATCTAAATATAGATCATACGCATAATCCTCTAATGAATATTTGCTAAGATTACCATAAACACCAGAAGGGAATTCAGTGTCATTTAGTGTATATAATACTGCTTGAATTCCAGTTTTTTCGTAATATTTATCCAATGATTTCGTTAATGCCGCGCTTTCTTCGTTATTAAATAATCCTGCATTATCTAAAACAACAGTATCTACTTCTTTACATAAACTGCTAGAAAGTTTATGAGGAATAGTAGCACTGATCATAAATGCAAAAATTGCTACTGCAAAAATTAAACCTAATACCAAAGGGAAAATAGATTTAGTATATGAAGATCTATGTGGAACTCCTACATAATAGAAATAACATAGATGTCCATGCCTATTCATATAAGAATACCTCGTTGCTCCAGGAATAGGACGTGTTCTACTGTATCTTGGAGTATATCCGCTACTTCCATGACTTCCGCCGGAAGAGTGGAAACCTCCATGTCCGCCGCCACCGCTAAATCCGCCACCATGTGAACTTGGCATAATTAATTACCTCCAAATAAAAACATAATCATATATATTATATATGACGAGAAATAAAATATAAATATCTACTTTTAGTTAACGTGATAATGGTTTGTATTGTATAAGAAACCAAAAATAATAACATCTGCTGGTATTAATAAAGATAATACAACAGGAATTACTATATATTTAACAATTTCTTCTGGGTGATCAAATGTAGCTTTGAAAATAACAAACCCAATAATAATTATTATCAAGAATAAGTTAATAAATACTATAGATAAGTAAGATAACGTACGTTTTAGATTAAAATCCGCTAATATACGTTTATAAGGATCTAGAACACAACTAATTCCGAAATATGCAGGAACTGCTAAGAAACTAAGTAGTGTAATTGCATAACTTGATGAAGAAGTTTGAATTAACGAATTAAATGCGAAATGCAAAATAGTTAGTACAACAGCAAATAGAGCATAAGAATAAAGAGAAGTTACTAAAAGTAACTTGTTTATATAGAAATACTTATTTACATAGTATTCTGTTGTGTTTTTCTTAATATATGGTTTTAAAATAAAACCTTGTTCCGCAAACTTCTTAGCTAATACTTCTGTAGAATATTGAGATGAAACATCATTTGTTTCTTGATAAGAACTATAACCATAATTTTGATTATATCCAGAATTGCCACCATAAGCAGGTTGGGCTGTGTTATCATTAGCAAAGATATTATCTAATACATTTACATAATCGACAGATTGTTCAACTAAAACAGCATCTTTGTTTACGATAGCTTGCTTAAGTTCTGGATTAATTAACTTAACTTGTTGAATCATTTGTGCATCTTGCGAATTAGAATCAACTTCTTGTCTTGTTTGTAATCCATTATTGTTATCCAATAAAATAATCGATGGAGAAGAGTCTTCATCTGTAGAATCTATTGGAGATACCGTATTTAAAAGGATTTGTTTTTCTCCAACATCTGCAGCTTCAGCAGCAGTAGGAGTAGATTTTGGTTGTCTTTTTGTCTTAGGACGTAAATCAGAAGCCTCAAATGGAGGTTTTTGCGTTGGATCAAAATCTTTTTGTGAAAGTAGGCCATTAATGATAGTTCTGGCATACTCCCATTGATATTGGTCAGTTTCTAATAGTTTTCTACCATCATCAAGTAGTGAATAATAAACTCTTTGAGCACCATTTGATGAATCACCTTTATACGAAGTGATATATCCTTTATCTTCTAACCTCTTAAGGCAAGAATAAAGGGTAGGTTGTTTTAGTTTATATAAACCGTTACTGTTTTTCTCAATTTCAGCTAAAATGTCTAAACCATATCTATCCTCTTTGGCTAAAGTGGCTAAAATAATAGTATCAACGTGATCTCTGATTAGGTCTATATTAACTTGAGAATTATCCATTAAAAACTCCTTTTTTATCCTTTAATATTATAATATATGCACACGTAAAACGCAATATTTGAGTTTTTATAACTATAACTTTAAAATGTAATGAAAAATAGAGTAGTGAATTATTTACATTTGTTCACAATTTATACACCATATTGTCCATAAATCAGTTATTATGAAAATTACAAAGATAATTCTAAGATTTACAAGCAGAGTTTACAGGTTAGGGTTTTAAAATACTTCCTTCTCTCCACTTTTTGAGCTGATCTATACGCCGTAGTTATTATTTCGCAAAATTACACCTTTGCGAAATAATACGCGTTTTTAATTATGAATTAATTGAAATATCAAAACTCAAAGAAATTATTTGTCTAATTTTAAATTACTGATTTTCATCTTTATATTCTGATATTTTATTTAAATTCTAGATTTCTAAGACTTATGAAAAACCGTCTCATTTGCAAAATATATATTTTTGATGAACAAATACTCACCTTTTTAATTTTTAAATATTATCCGAATATGTCATATTTTCAAATTTCGTCTGATTTGCAAAATTTGATATTTTTATGATTAATTGTATTACCGTATTTTTATTTCAAAACATTAATAATTGAATTTCTGGCTGATTGATTTTGCGAAATAAAATGATATACTTAAATCATGGCTGATAAAACATATTTTGAACAACGTGAAATTGAAGCATTAGATAAATTAAAAGCAATTCGTTCTGAGTTGCCATTTATTTGTAATGAGTTCTTTGTCGGAATCGAAACATACACATCTCCTTTAACTAGACTTGGATATGCTACTGATCTTAGAATCTTTTTTAATTTCCTAGTTGAAGAAATTGATTATTTCCATGGCAAGAATGTTCGTACATTAGATTATTCAGATTATGAACACTTAGAATCTACTCATATTGAAATGTTTTTAGATTATCTAAGTTATTACAAGATTGATGATAAGATTTACAAGAATACTATTAAAACCAAGGCTAGAAAGCTATCATCACTTAAATCTTATTTTAAATATTGCTACGAGAAAGACAGAATATCTCGCGATCCGGTAGCTAAAGTTAAATCTCCTAAGCTTCATGAGAAACCAATCATACGTTTAGAAAAGAATGAAATGACAGAATTCTTGGACAATGTTGAATCTGGACATGGTCTATCTGAGCGCGCTGAAGCCTTTCATAAGGACTTAAAAGAAAGAGACGTAGCAATTGTTACTTTATTCCTTGGCACAGGCATAAGAATCTCTGAGCTAGTTGGCCTAGACATTGATGATATTGATTTTAATACAAATGCGTTTAAAATCACACGTAAAGGTGGAAACCAAGATATATTGTATTTTAATGACGAAGTTAAGGACGCATTGATAGCATGGCTTGATAAACGTGCACAAAATCCAGACTTGGATGATGAGCCTGCACTATTTGTTTCATTAAAAAATAGACGTATTAGCGTTCGTAACGTACAAATATTAGTTAAAAAGTATGCAAGTATTACAACACCATTAAAGAAAATAACACCTCACAAGCTAAGAACAACATTCGGAACAAATTTGTATACAGATACAAGAGATATATTTGTTGTTGCTAACGTTCTTGGCCATAAAGATGTAAATACTACAAGGAAACATTACGCAGCTATTAGCGAAAATATCAAAAAGGACGCAGCTACGCGCGTTAATTTAAAACCAAATCAAAATAACGAATCAGACGAATAATTTTATTTATTTATCGTTGACAAAAAGTGAACAAATGTGTATAATTTGATTAGAAATTAAATTTCTACGGAGGTTAGTTATGGCACATTATGCTAAATCTGCTCAAAAGACTGAAGCTGTCTTTGAGTTCATGAAAAAATTCTATAAGGAAAACGGATATATGCCTACAGTTCGTGAGATTATCTCACTATCTAATTGCGATATTAAATCTACAGCATCTGCAAAAACATATATTGATCGTTTAGTTTCCGAAGGAAAGCTTGCCAAATCTGACAATAAAAACAGAGCTTTAAAGATTGTTGATGATAATGTTAAAGAAATAATTAGCGTTAACGTAGATAATGAAAACACAACTGAAGTTCCATTCCTTGGAAATACTGCAGCTGGAGCCCCTCTTGCTGCTGGCGTTGTAGAAGATAGATCTTATTCACTACCAAATGATTATTTCTCATTAAAAGGAAACAACTTCTTATTACAAGTTAAAGGTTCATCAATGATTAACATGGGAATATTAGATGGTGATATCGTTCTAGTTAAATCTCAAAACACAGCAAATAATGGTCAAATCGTTGTAGCTCAAATCGATGGCGAAAATGTAACTTTAAAAAGATATTATAACTGCGGTTCATATATAAAGTTAAAGCCAGAAAACGATGAGATGGAAGATATTATCATTACACATGAACATACATTTAGAATTTTAGGCGTCGCTACAGGCCTAATGAGAAACCATATTGTATAAATCAAATATGAATTCAAATGGCCGTTAAGATTTGTTCTTAGCGGCCATGTTTTTATTATATCAATATCTAAACTATTTAATTAATCCTAGTTTATTTAAACAATACATACAAGCAAGCTTTACGTGTTCATATGTAAGTCCACCTTGTAGATAAGCAATATATGGCTTTTTAATTGGCGAATCAGCACTAAGCTCAATTGAAGCACCAGCAACAAATGTACCAGCAGCCATAATAACTTGATCTTCATATCCAGGCATATCCCATGGGAATAAAGTTAAATTACTGTCTATTGGTGATATCTCTTGAATTGATCTACAGAACGCAATTAGTTGTTCTTCTGTATCAAACTTTATAGAACGAATAATATCGTTATTCTTTGATGTAGGCTTTGGCATTGTTTCAAATCCTAAATCTTCAAATACTTGGCCAAATAAAATTGAACCTTTTACAGCATTAGCAACAGTATGAGGTGCTAGGAAGAAACCTTGATAGAAATCCTTATAGCCATATGCATATGAACCAACTTCCATACCAATAGATGGAGATGTCAATCTATATCCAACTTGTTCTACATACTTTTGCTTACCGCATATATATCCGCCAGTTGGAGCTAATCCACCGCCTGGATTCTTAATTAAAGATCCAGCCATTAAATCTGCGCCTACTTCTACGGGTTCTCTTGTATCCATGAATTCGCCATAGCAGTTATCACAAAGGATGATAATGTTTTCATTAATCTCTTTAATGAACTTACAAGCTCTTTCTATTTGTTCAATAGATAAAGCATCTCTCCATTCATATCCTCTTGATCTTCCCATAAAGATTGCTTTTGTCTTTGAAGAGATTGCGTTTTTAATTCCTTCTAAATCAAAATCGTTATCTTTTAGGTTTACTTGCTTATATGTGATACCAAAATCTTTTAAAGATCCATTGCCTTCTCCAGATATTGTTTGCATTAAAGTATCATATGGAGCGCCAGTAACTGCAATTAATTCGTCTCCTGGTCTTAATACGCTTTGTAGCATTAATGTTAAGGCGTGTGTTCCTGATACGATTAATGGAGATACTACTGCAGCTTCTGCATGGAATGTTAAAGCAAATATTTTGCATAATGTATCTCTTCCTATATCGTCATATCCATATCCATTTGTTTGAGATAAATGTCTTAGACCAACTTCACATTGTCTAAATGCATCTAAAACCTTATTTTGGTTATATAAAGCAACATCATCAACATATTTAAATTCTTTTCTTACTTTTTCTTCAGATTTTTCAACAAAATCTAGAACATTTTGATTAATAATCATATATATTATTCCTCACGAAACTTTTTAACTAAATCAAATATCTTATTATCAGTGGAATTTTCAAACCAATTTGCAAATTCGTAACGTTTAAGCCAAGTTATTTGGCGTTTTGCATAATGGCGAGAATTTAATTTGATTAAATCCTTCACTTCTTCTATTGTTAATTTATTAACGAAGTAATCTTTAAACTCTTTATATCCAATAGCTTTCATAGATTGCATATCGAAATTATATCCATCGTTTATTAATTCTTCTACTTCACGTGCTAAACCATTTAAAAACATTACATCAACACGATGATTGATTCTGCCATATAATGTATCTCTTTCTGGCGATAAACAGATTAACAATGTATCGTAATTAAGTTCTTTTTCTCTATCTTCTTGTTCACTCTTAATCTTTCCTGTAAGTTGATAAATCTCTAAAGCTCTTAAAACTCTCTTTGTATTATTAGCATGAACTTTCTCAGCCTCTTGTGGATCAATTTCCTGTAAACGCTTGTGCATTTCTTCTGGACCAAAGTTAGCTAATTCTTCTTGAAGCTTTAATCTAACTGCATCGTCTTTTGCGCCCATTGTTAATGGATATAAAAGCGAATCAATATAAAGACCTGTTCCTCCAACAATTACTGGAATCTTGCCTCTTTTATGAAGATCATCAATAATGTGTTTTGCTTGTTTAGCATAATCATTAACAGAATAATCTTCATCTGGATTAACAATATCTATCATATGATGGATAACGCCGTCCATTTCTTCTTTTGTGACTTTAGCTGTACCTACATTCATTTTTCTGTAGATTTGCATGCTATCACATGAAATAATTTCGCTATCAAGCTCTTTAGCAATCTTAACTGCTAATGCACTTTTTCCTGATGCTGTTGGTCCTGCAATAATAATTATCTTGTTCATTACTCAATTCTCTTAAATAATTTATCTAAATCCGTTCTTGTGAATGTGAATATACATGGACGACCATGTGGACATTGCATTGGAACGTTATTTTTCATTTGTCTAAACAATTCTCTAACTTGTGCATCAGACAAAGAATCTCCAGCTTTTACAGCAGCCTTACAAGCCCATTGAGCTAGTTTATCTTTAATTAAATCTGAAGCTTTCAAATTAACTAAAACATTTTTTTCTACTAATATCTCTTCAAAGAATTTGTCTAAATTCATTTCAGATAAAAATGCTGGAACTGCATTAATCTTAAATGTTAAATCACCAAACTCTTCAATCTCAAAACCAAGTTCAGATAATGAACTATTAAGATTCTTCATGAAATCATATTGATTTGAATTGCATGTAAATACATATGGTATGAATAATGGCTGAGATACAATTTCTCTTCTATTCATTAAATCAATCCACTTTTCATACAAGAATTTCTCATGACATGCATGTTGATCAATTAAATATGCATATGGCCCATCTTGAATTACTAAAAATGTTTCAAATAATTGTCCAAGAACTGTATATGTTAATGGAACATCTTCATTTTTGATATTATTTAGAATTGTTTCTTCATCAAAATTATTATCATTTTCTAAATTAGAATACGAGTTATTAGCTTTTTGTAGAATACTCTTCGAAATAGAATAATTTTCTATAGACGATTTTTGGCTGTTTTCTAAATTAGAGTTTTTGTTTAATAAAGAATCCATAACATTTTGTAAATTAGAATTCTTATTTATGTCAGAATTTTGATATGAATTAGGGACAGTTTCATAATGCAAAGAAGCATTGTACATATCGTTAAACATTTGTTCGTTTTTATGTTGAACGTTTGTTTGCTTTTCTTGTTCATTATTTTGTTCATCTTTTGAAATTGCCGATAAATCCAAGGTTTTTTCTTGAGTATCTAAAGCTTGCAAAATTGCACGATAAACTATAGAAAATACCTTATGAGCATCTTGGAATCTAACATCTGATTTAGTTGGATGAACGTTTACATCTACCTCGTCAAATGGCATTACAATATTTAAAACATAAACAGGATATGTTCTCTTCATTAAAAGATTTCCATACGCTTGCATAACAGCTAATGCAATGTTTTGGTTTGTTATTGGTCTTCCGTTAACTATTACTGTTTGATATTGTTTATTATGTTTTATATATTCTGGATTTGATGTATAACCGTATGCCCTATAATTTCCAAACGAATGATCAAAAGGAATTAAATTATTAGATACTTCTGTACCATATACTTCGTATATAGCATCTTCAAGGCCACCTGCTGTTTGTAATTCTACTTCACCATCTATTATCAATTTAAATTTAACATCTGGATTTGAGAATATTAAAGAAATCACCTTATTCTTAACAAGAGATTCTTCTTGTTTTGGTGTTTTCAAGAATTTTAATCTAACTGGAGTATTGTAGAATAAATCATCAACAGTAATTGATGTACCAATATTCATTCCAATATCCCCTTCTTCTTCAACAACTCCACCGCTTACTTTAACAAAGTATCCTATTCCTTCGCCGTTTTTAGGGTTAGAAGCAACAGTTAAATGAGAAACCGATGCAATAGATGCCAAAGCCTCTCCTCTAAAACCTAGAGTCGATATTGAGCTTAAATCTGCAGCGCTTTTTAGTTTTGATGTTGCGTGAGGTTGATATGTTAAATGAATATCTTCTTTATCTATACCCTCACCATTGTCTATAATTTGAATTTTCTTAATTCCACCTTCTTCGATGGAAATTGTAATTTCACTCGCACCAGCATCAATAGAGTTATCTACTAACTCTTTAATAACAGAAGCTGGATTCTCAACAACTTCACCTGCGCTTATAAGATTATAAACAGAAGGATCTAGTTGATTAATTTTCTTCATTGGCTAATTCTCCCTTTTGGCCAAATCTACCAATTCTTGCAATTGAGCAAAAGCTTGAATTGGAGATAATGTATCCATATCAATTTTAGATAACATAGCCTTTAGCTCGTTATTCTTTGATATGTCTAATAATGTTTCTTCATCTGTTTCTGTCTTTGCTTGTGTAGAAACAGCTATCTTTTCTAGAAGTTTTTGCACTTCTTTTGCTCTTTTTATTACAGTTTGTGGAAGTCCTGCAAGCTTAGCAACCTCAACGCCAAAGCTCTTATTTGTTCCACCTGGCATAATCTTATGTAAGAATACGATTCCTTTATCTTTTTCAGCAGCTAGAACTTTATAGTTCTTAATACCGCCAAGCAAACCTTCAAGTTCTGTAAGTTCATGATAGTGAGTTGAGAATAAAGTTCTACATCTAATTCTTTGAGATATATCCTCAATAACTGCTCTTGCTATAGCAAGTCCATCAAATGTAGATGTTCCTCTACCAATTTCATCAAGAATTAGTAAGCTGTTTAAAGTGGCATTTTGCAAAATTGTAGCAACTTCTATCATTTCTACCATAAATGTAGATTGTCCAAATGCTAAATCATCTGAAGCACCTATTCTTGTAAATACCCTATCTGTCAAGGCAATATCTGCCTTTTTAGCAGGAACAAATGATCCCATATGAGCCATTATTGTAATTAATGCCACTTGTCTCATATAAGTACTCTTACCTGACATATTAGGTCCAGTAATAAGCATTGTTCTATTTGACCAGTTATCTAAAAGTGTACTGTTTGGAACGAAGTTTCCTTTAGATATTTGTTCAACAACTGGATGTCTACCATCGATAATATCAATTTTATCTACTTTATCCCCGATATTTGGTTTAACATAACCATTCTTTATAGCGACTACTGCTAAAGCTAACAATGTATCTAAATCAGCAATAGCATTAGAAACTTTCAATAATGTAGGAATATTCTCAAGAACTACATCTTTAATTTGATTGAATAATTCAATTTCTAGTGCAATTCCCTTTTCAGCTGCACCTAATAATTTATCTTCAATCTCTTTTAACTCTTCTGTTATGTATCTCTCCCCAGTTGTAAGTGTTTGTTTTCTTACATAATTCATTGGAGCCTTATCTACTGCACCTTTTGAAATCTCAATGTAATATCCAAATACTTTATTAAAACCAACTTTTAGAGTCTTAATACCTGTAGTTTCTCTTTCTCTTGCTTCAAGTTCAGCAAGCCATGTCTTTCCTTGAGTTGAAGCTTCTTTATATTCATCAAGCTCTTTATTAAAGCCTTTTTTAATGAATCCACCTTCTCTGATTAAGATATTGCAATCCTCATCAATTGCTGAGTGTAGCAAATTATATAGGTCTGTAAGCGGATTAATACTTTCGTTAATATCTTTTATCATTTTTGAAGATAAAGTAGATATTAAGGCCTTAATACTTGGCAAAATCTCTAAAGATGAAGCGATTGCTAAGAAATCTCTTGGAGATGGATTACCATAAACAACACGAGAAGATAATCTTTCTATATCTCTAACTTGTGATAATACTTCGTATAAATTGTTTCTAATCTTTGTGCTCTTTGTTAATTCCTCTACTGCATCCAATCTTTCATTAATCTTTATTGGATTTCTTAAAGGTCTTTCAATCCATTGCTTTAGATTTCTAGCGCCCATTGCAGTTTTAGTTTTATCTAAAACGCCTAAAAGAGTTGCTCTTTTTGATCCATCTCTCATAGATTCGACAAGTTCTAGATTTCTCATAGCTGTAGAATCTATTGTTAGATATTCATTAGTTTTTATGAATTTAATTGAGCTAATATGCCATAAATCTCTTTTTTGAGTAGCAATTACGTAATCTATTAAAGCACCTGCAGATGATATAGATAATGGATATTTATCTATTTCAAACATTTGCAATGATACTACTCTAAATTGCTTTAATAGTTTGTTATATGCAGTTTGTCTATCAAATAATTGTTCTGGATATCTTTGGAATGATGGTAATTTTCCCATAGCAACAGATTGTAATCCTTTACAATTTTGATAAACCACATCATTACAGATAATTTCTGCAGGTTTAATTGTCATTAACAAGTCTTCTAAATCCGAAAAGCTCTTAAATGGCAATTGTAATGTATTAAATTCACCTGTCGAAACATCTACCCAGGAAATTGAGAATTCCTTCTCGTTTGCGTATACAGAAGCTAAATAGTTATTATCTTTTTCAGATAATATAGTATCTTCTATAACTGTACCTGGTGTAACAATTCTTATAATTCCTCTTTCAACCATTTCACCTTTAGGTGTTTTATCTGGATCTGAAAGTTGTTCGCATATTGCTACTTTTTTACCTGCTTGAATTAGTTTTGGAAGGTATGCATCAAGTGCATGGAATGGAACTCCACACATAGGAGCTCTCTCTTCTAAGCCACATGCCCTACCTGTTAGTGTTAAATCTAAAATATCTGAAACAGTTTTAGCATCCTCAAAGAAGACTTCATAGAAGTCTCCAAGTCTACACAAGATAATTGTGTCTGGATATTGTTCCTTTAATGACAAATAATATTGCATTAATGGAGAAAGTGCCATTTTTACCCCTTATTTCACAATCTCTCCGAATAATGAAGCTGATTGAGATCTATTAATTTTTACGTTTACAAATTGTCCAACAAGAGAAGGTTCCCCTTCAAATGTTACTAATCTACCAAAATCTGTTCTACCACAAACGTATCCTGGCTTCTTCTCTACTGTATCTTCTACTAATACTTCGTATGTATTACCCTCATATTCCTTAGAAAGCTTCTTAGTCATAGCATTTTGTTCTTTAATTAAGCGCATAATTCTATCTTTTGATACTTCTTCTGGAATTTGTGGCCATGTAGCTGCAGGTGTTCCTTGACGCATTGAATAGATAAATGTAAATGCAGAAGAATACCCAACTTTTCTAACAATATCTACGGTATCCATGAAGTCTTCCTCTTCTTCGTATGGGAAACCTACCATTAAGTCTGTTGTTATACCACAATCTGGGATTTTAGCCTTAATTGCTGCAATTCTATCTAAGTAATACTCTCTTGTATAATGACGATTCATCTTTTGAAGTACTTTATTTGAACCAGATTGAATTGGTAAATGAATATAATGGCATAAATGTGTACCATTTGCGATGATATCTATAACTTCATCGGATAAATCCTTTGGATGTGAAGTCATAAATCTAATTCTATATTTACCTTCAACTTTATCTAATTCAGAAAGTAATGCAGCAAAAGTGCTCTTTCCGTCTTTTAAATCATTACCATATGAGTTAACATTTTGACCAAGTAATGTGATTTCTTTATATCCTTGTTTAACAAGAGATTTAAATTCAGCAATAATTGCTTCCATCGATCTTGATCTTTCTCTACCTCTAACGTAAGGAACAATACAATATGTACAGAAGTTGTTACAACCGTACATAATATTTAACCAAGCATTAGTACCTGATGTTCTATATACTCTCTCATCTTCGATGATTTCAGGTCTATCGTTAGGATCAATAAGATATTGTTTTCTCTTTGGATTAGCTAAAACTTTAGTTAATGCTGTATCTAGCATATTTAAGTTATTTGTACCAAGAACGATATCTACATAAGGATATTTTTCTTTAAAGATTGTTGTTTCACCCTTTTGTTGTGTCATACAACCCATAACTACGATAACTAGATTAGGATTAATCTTCTTAAGATGCTTTACTGCACCAATATTACCAAATGCCTTTTGTTCGGCATTATCTCTAATACAACAAGTATTAAACAAAATCAAATCTGCTTGTTTCTCATCTTGAGTTTCTCTATATCCCATATCTTCTAGGATACCAGCAGCTTTTTCAGATTCATGGATGTTCATTTGACATCCGTAAGTTATAATTTTATATTTCTTTTCCATAGCATCTCTTATTATATACATAAACGCGCGTAATAACAATAAAAATATGAGGATGACACTTATTAGTTATCACCCTCATTACAATATTCATTTTAGTCAATTTATTTCTTATGTTTTATGAAAAATGCATTAATTTAAAATAATTTTACCCTATTTAAGAAATTTACTTTCTAAAACACTATTTTTCGTACTCTGACTTTAAATCTATAATTTCTGTGTTTTCAATAGCCCAATTGATTAGTTCTTCAACATTTTCAATCTTGGCTTGTTCAGAAATTGAAGTTTCAAGCTTTGGTTTAATTACTGGATATTCTGGCAAGAACACTGTACAGCAATCTGGATATGGAAGTTCTGATAGTTTTGCTGTTCCAATCTTTTCTGCAGTATCTATAATCTCATATTTATCCATACCAATAAGGGGTCTAAATACTGGAAGTAATTCAACAGCCTCATTTGTTGATGTTATAGATTGAACTGTTTGAGATGCTACTTGAGCTAAACTCTCACCAGTGATTAAAGCACCACAACCATCTTTATTAGCGATTCTTTCGGCAATCATAATCATAATTCTTCTCATGATTGTTATCATGAAGTCTTCTCTACATTTCTCATGAATTGCTTCTTGAATTTGTGTAAATGGAACAACATATAATCTTATATCTTGGCAATACTTTGTCATAACTTGTGCAAGATCGATTACTTTTTGCTTTGCTTGTAAACTTGTATGAGGATAAGAATGGAAATGAATTGCTGATATACTCATACCACGTCTTGCCATTCTCCAGCCTGCTACAGGCGAATCAAAACCACCACTAAGCAATAGCATACCTTTTCCTGACACACCTACTGGCATACCCATAGCACCAGGAATTTTGTTTGAGAAGATATATGTATATCCCCTTTCTCTGATATCTACATTTACATCTACTTCTGGATTATGTAAATCAACTTTTAGATTATCCACCTTAGATAAGATATATCCGCCCATTTTACCAGCAAGTTCAAATGATTTCACAGGGAATGTCTTATCTGCTCTTGTACATGAAACTCTAAATGTTTGTCCTGGATTTGGAGCATATTCTAAGATATTATCTCTAATATTATCTAACGATGTTGCTACCTTAGTAGCAATAGATAAAGAATGAAGGCCAAAAACCTTTTGTAATCTATCTACAATTTCATCTTGCTCGAATTCTGAATAGTCTTCAATATAATATCTATTTTGACTCTTTAGGAATTTATAATTAATTCCTGTTAACTGTCTTTTAATATTATTAATTAATACTGAATCAAAATAGCTCTTATTCTTTCCTTTTAAGAAAATCTCGCCAATTCTTAATAAAATAACTTTACTCATGTTTATGTAACTCTCTTTCTACTTTTATTGCTTCTTTTAACGCATTTAATGCGGTATTTAAATCTTCTTTATTGATATTTGCATCATATGATATTCTAAGCATTCCATCATGATATGCACTATCTAAACCTAATGCTAAAGGAATTCTTTTTAAACCTTTTTTAGCAGAACAAGCTGACCCTGTTCCAATTACTATATCCCTAGATTCTAAGTAATGAACAACACCTTCTCCTCTAACATTCTTTAGAGAGAATGAGATAATATATGGAGATGATTCTTCAAGATTTGTATTTATAATACAATCTTCAAAATTCTTAGATACAAAATCATAGACATATTTTTGAATCTCTTTTGCTTTGCTGTAATCTTGAGCAATAGTTTCAAATGTTTTATCCATAGCAACGTTAAATGCAGCAATTCCTGGCACATTCTCTGTTGCAGATCTTATATTATCTTCTTGTCCGCCACCATATATAAATGTTCTTGGATGAATATCTTTTTTAACAAACACTACACCAACACCTTTAGGCCCATGAATCTTATGTGAAGATATTGAGAATGCATCTACACCAAAATTCTTTAAATTAACTGGAACCTTTCCAAATCCTTGTACACCATCACAATGGAATACAACAGATGGGTTAACTCTTTTTGCTAAAGAACAAAGTTCTTTAATTGGATTTAAAGCCCCTGTTTCATTACATACAAGCATTATTGAAACAAGTACTGTATCCTTAGTCATTTTGCTCTTAAAATCGTTAATATCAACCCTACCGTATCTATCTACATTAACAAATTCAAGCTCATATCCTAAATCTTTTAGTCTTTGAGCAGTATTTGCTATTGCTGAATGCTCTACTGAAGATATAAGAACCTTACCTTTCTTTGGTTTTATGGTACAAAGTAAAGATAAATTGTCTGCTTCTGATCCAGAAGCTACAAAATACAACTCTTCTGGCAAACATCCTATCTTTTTAGCTATATTTGCTTTTACTTTATGCATCATATTCAAAGGTTCTAGAGATTGAGCATACAAAGCAGATGGATTATAGTAGCAATCTATAGCCCATTTCTTGTATTCATCAAGACACTCTTCAAACATTCTAGTTGTAGCTGCATTATCTAAATAAATCATATTTATCCTCACAAGTTAAAGCTGCATACATAGTATCATCTAAATTTAAGATATATAATTCTCCATTATTTAGTTCTACTAAATACTCGTCATACATACATGTTTTATCATACAGTTTTTTAGCCTTAACTGGTTCTCCATTATATAATTTGATATCTTTGATATCAGTTTTATTAAATTTTATAAATGTATAAAGTTTTCTATAATACATTTTTGTAACTTCAAATTCGCCCTTATAATACGAATATGAGATTGTATATGTCATATATATTGTCCAAACTCTTAATCCTAAGAAGAATAAGAATACTAAACCCATATATAAGAACACTATTGGGAATAACAATGCAGTAGCAATCATAAACACACATACAAGATCAACAAGAAGTGCTGATACAAGTATTAAATATCTTAATGGATTCAATCTCCTATTTTGATATGAATATGTATGTCTCATGCTATTTTAGAGTAACCATAGTTACTCCAGTATCTCCTTCACCATAATTTCCAAGTCTATATTTATCAACAAGAGGACACTTTTTCAAATAATCTTGAACGTATTTTCTTAAAATACCTTCCCCTTTGCCATGAACAATTCTTACTTCTTTATAGTTTTTAGCCTTAGCTTTATATAAATAATCTTCTAATTCAAATATAGCTTCATCAGAATTCTTTCCAACAATATTCAATTCTTGACCTATATTATATGAATAATCCCCTGCAAATCTAACAGTAACGTTCTTTCTCTTATCTTCTTGAGGTTTATTCTTAACTAGTACTTTTTGAAGGTCTTTTGTCTTAATTCTTGAAGATAATACGCCCATCTTTACTGTACAATCTTTACCGTTTGGAGAAATAGCAACAACAGTACCAGTTTGATTTAAAGTCTTAATATAAACATCATCACCAACTAAAATCTCGCCATCAACTTTATCATAATGCATCTTTTCGTTAGTCTTAACGTCCATATTCTCTAGCTTTTTCTTTAATACACGAGCTTCAAATAAGGCCTTTTCATCGCCTTGTCTAACCTTTTCTTTTAGTTCTTCAACTAAATCCTCAGCTTCTTCTAAATAATCGCCTAGAACCTCTTTAGCAGATTTTGCTAGCTTTTCTTCAAGCTTAGCCTTCTTTTCTTCAACTTGAGCTATAAGTTCATCGTATTTTTTAGCTTGTTCTTGAGCTCTAACAAGTTCTCTATCTGCCTCATCTTTTAATGCTTGAGCTTCACGTCTATTTATCTCAGCGCCACGAATAATATTATTAAACTTGTTATCTTCTTCAGATATTAAGTTCTTAGCAGATGTTACGATATCTTCTCTTAAACCTAATAGCTTTGCTATTTCTAGCGCATTTGATGATGCTGTTTGACCCATTAAAAGCTTATATGTAGGTTTAAATGTTACTGGCTCAAAATCCATACCAGCAATATTTACATCATCTGCAGCATATGCATATTCTTTTAGTTCTTTATAGTGAGATGTAACAATTGTTTTAACATGCTTATCTTTTAGATAAGAAACTACAGCAATTGCAAGAGCAGCACCCTCAACTGGATCTGTTCCAGCTCCTAATTCATCTAATAGAACTAAACATGATGATGTAGCATTATTTGTTATATCTATAATTGTCTTTAAATGAGCTGAGAATGTAGATAAACTGTTTTCAATTGATTGATTATCTCCAATATCGCATAATACATCAGAAAATACAGATATTTTGCTACCTTCCACTGCAGGGATAAAAATACCTGACATAGCCATTAGCGTTAAAATACCTACAAGTTTAATAGAAACTGTCTTACCGCCTGTATTTGGACCAGATATTAGCAATGTATTAAACTTTTCGCCTAAAGATATTGATACAGGAACCACTTTATCCTTGTCTAAAAGTGGATGTCTTCCTCTTATGATATCTATATGTCCATTTGGATTTAAATCTGGATATACACCTTTAATTGATCTTGAATAACCTGCTTTGGCGAAAATAATATCTAAAGATATTAATGTCTCGTATGTTGTGCAAATCTCATAATAATTTGTATCTATATCTTGAGATAGATTTCTTAGAATCTTTTCTACTTCTTTTAATTCTTCTATTTGCAATTCCCTTAACTCGTTGTTTAATTCAACAATAGCAATAGGTTCGATATATGTTGTTTGTCCAGTTGCAGATTGATCGTGAATAAGACCTTTAACGCTACCCTTATATTCTGTTTTTACAGGAATAACATATCTGTTATTTCTTATAGTAACCAAATTATCTTGCATAACTGATGCAAATTGGCCACCTGATATATAGGAATTTAACTTTTCTCGTATTTTTCTATTTTTACTTACAATTTCTTGTCTAATCCAAGCAAGTTTAGAAGAAGCATTTGAAGATACTTCACTCTCAGATAAAATGCAAGAATTAATCTTTTCATCAACATCTGTTGCTACAAATATTGCATTAGATATGTCTTTTAATAAAGGAAGTTCATTCTCTGGAGTAGATAAAATGTTCTTTTTTACCACTTTTCCAACGTGGATTAACTTAGCAATCTTTAATAATTGTTCACAATTAAGAGTTTTACCCTTATGAACAAGTTCTAATGCCTCATCTACATCATCGAATCCAAAAGTAACATTAACAGCCATCTCATACATCATCTTGTCAGCTTCTTTTGTTAAATCTAGTTCATTTTTAACTTTATCTATATTTGTATTAGGAACAAGATTTAATAAATGCTCTTTTGCTGGACGTGAATAAGCGAAGCTAGAAACTAGCTTTAAAATTTGGCTATATTCGAGAATTTGTAGAGTTTGCTCATTAATCATAAGTAAATATTAGCACAATATATTATATAAATAAAAGAAAATATGCGTATATACGCAATATTAAATATAAAGAAAAACAGAAGCTAGGGAGAGCTTCTGTTTTTTAAAGGTTATCCTATAAGTAGAACTAAAACTACCTAAACTTTGTATTTTAGTTATACCATTAAAAAAGTGGCTCTACGGACTTTGTCAAAAAAATAACGAAATTTGGCACAAAACTACTTTACTAATAAATTATAGTGCCCACTAAATGATTCTGATTGAGGATTAATAACTTCTAAGTTCTCATAAATAAGGCCATTTACCCTATCTTTTATATCAATAATGCTTGGATGATACATCTCAAAATAGCAATTTGTTAACTTATGTCTTGCTACTGTATACGATTTCCCTCTATTAGAATATGTAAACATGCCCTTATATTTACAATCTTTACATGTGCAACCTGTGTTTAGTTGAATTGGACAATGTGTAAATGTCATTAATGATACAGGACCATAAACATATGTATAGGCACCTTTAATATATTCATCTTTAGTTAGCTCAAGTGAGTTCAAATACAAATCAACACCTAACTCTTTAGGAAGTTTTTCATTAAAGACATTCATAGACGTTCCAAGCATTGGAATCTTATCGTATTCTAAACAAAGCTCTAACCCATAGATGTTTTCTACTACAAAACCTTTGATAAATTGTAAGTTATTTTCAATGAACTTTCTTAAAACAACCATATCTGCACCACGTGCTATTTTTGGTATTTTTAGCCATACACTTTCTATATTATTATAATTTAAGTCATTTTTCATAATATATTGACCCAATTGTGAAATTTTGTTTAGATTTATTACAACTTCACAATCAGTCATATTTTGGCTTATTTTATCTAAAGATTCAATTTCTATAAAGTGCTTTTTAATACTAGAATCTTTCTTAAAAACTAATTCATTCTTACAATTATTTGTTCTTTGTTTATTATCGTCATAAGATTTTAGGATGGCTTGATATAAAGAATCTACAACATCTCTCTTTGCAGCTTTCAATTTACTCATAGGATAAAATGCACTGTTAGACATCTCGCCTTTAATAGTTCCAATTCTAAAATCAGTCTCTCCAAGTTCACTTAATTTCTTATTAACATCTTCTACAGATAAAGGCTTTCCTAAAGCTTTATCTACAATATCAAAATCTTTAGTTATAGAAACATCCCTTAAATTTGCGCTGATTTGCAAACTCTCCCCTTCAACCATACGATATGTCATATCTATATATTGAGATAAATCTGGATTCTCGTATTCTATTACCATTTGGCTATCTAGTGTTAAATACACTTTAGCACCAACTGGATAAGTTTTAATTGTATTAACAGAATATAGATTATTTCCTATTTGTTTAACATTATCTACTTGGAATCCACCAATTTCTTCATTATTATTAAATATCTTAAAGCCGTCTTTTAAGAAAATACCGCGTTTTGATTCTATATATAAAGATTTTCCTTGGATTTTATTAATTGTACCTATAAAATCGCCCATATTGCCTTGAACACTTGGCGACATAATATCTTTTGTTAAATCATAATTATATCCTGATGTAAAATTACCACGATTATACGCTCTTTTTAATTTTGTCATATAATCATTGCCTAAAACACCATCTACAGCTTGTCTATATTGTTTAACAACCTCACCAACATATTGAGAGCCCTTTAATCTACCTTCAATTTTTAGCGAATCTACACCAGCAGCAGTCAGTTCTTTTAAATGAGTTATTAAACATTGATCAGAAGGAGATATATAATACTCTTCTTTTCCTGTTATAGATGATTTATATTTTAATCTACATGGTTGCTTACAAAGTCCTCTATTTCCGCTATCTCCGCTCATAAACGAGCTTAATAGACATCCGCCAGAAAAGGCTACGCATAACGCGCCATGTACGAAATATTCAATTTCAAGTCCTAGAGTCTTAATTTTCTTAATATCTTCTATTAAAGCTTCTCTAGATAAAACAACTCTAGTAAATCCCAATTCTTTAGCAATCTTAGCACCTTCATAGTTATGAATGCCCATTTGAGTTGATGCATGCATTGGGATATCGTATTTTCTAAATATTGGCAAAGTACCTATATCTGTAATAATAAAAGCATCTACATTTGCTTTTGCACATATATCTACTTGCTTTTCAAAATCTTTTAATTCACTATTTTTTATAGCTGTATTAAAAGTAATGTAGACCTTGACACCATGCAAGTGACAAAGGTCTACAACTTCTTTTATATTACTTTCAGTGAAATTTTCCGCTTTTTGACGAGCATTGAACTTTCCCATGCCCATATATACCGCATCTGCTCCTGAAAAAATAGCAGATTTTAATGCACTTATAGAGCCAACTGGAGCAAGAACCTCAACCATCAATTATTGTCTTAATTCAGCGTTAAATTCAGCTTGTAACTTAGTAAAGATTCTATTCATCTTTGCTGTTACTTCTTCATCTGTAAGAGTTCTATCTGGTAATCTAAAGATCATATTGATAGCAACTGACTTCTTATCTCCGCCTAATTGTTCAGCATTTCTATAGATATCAAATACTGAGACTTCCTTAAGCATGTTTCCGCCGCCTTTTCTTACAGAAGCAAGTAAATCACCAACTGCAACATCTTCGTTCACAACAACGGCCAAATCTCTTTCCATTGGTGGGAATTTACCGATTTCTTCGAACTTATACTTATAATTAGCGATTTCATTTAATGTAGCTAAGTTGATTTCTGCGATATATAATCTATCTTTAACATCAAATGACTTAGATACTTCTGGATGAACTTCACCAATATATCCAACATATCTATTGTTTTGAGCATAAACATCAGCACTCTTACCAATATGAAGATATGGAACTTCAGATCTCTTTAAGTATATATTCTTAACATTGAACTTATTAAGAATAGCCATAACAACAGCTTTTAATGTATAGAAGTCTTCATCTTTTCCATAAGCACCAATGATTAAATTTTGATGTTCAACAGGAAGTTCTGTTAGAGGAAGAGCTTTTGGTTCATATACAGTAGAAACTTCAAACAACTTAGCACTCTTAATATTCTTTAAATAGTTAGAAGCTAAGCTTGCTAACATAGAAGGAGCAAGAGTTGTTCTCATTACTGACATATCTTCTCCAAGTGGATTCAATAATGTAATGTAGTTTCTTAAAGCATGTCCTTGAGGAATTCTTAATTGATCATATGCTTTTGGTGAGATAAATGAATATGTTAACGATTCAGAATATCCGTTAGAAACACAGATTTCTTTCACCATCTTTATATTCTTTTGTTCTTGAGTATATCCACCTTGTGTATGAGCTGATTCTTGAAGCATTGTATCAACAATCTTGTCATAACCATATAATCTAATTACTTCTTCTGCTAAATCGTTAGCATTTTCAATATCATCTCTAAATAATGGAGCTACACTTGTAATCTTGCCATTATTATCAATCTTTGTTTCGATTTGTAAGCTGTTTAAAACCTTACTGATAACATCAGCTGGTACTTCAATACCTAATATGCTGTTAATTTCATTAACAGAAGTTTCAATAACAACTGGTGTTAATTCCTTATCTAAAGAATCAATAATACCTTCAGCAATATCTCCACAATTCATTTCTTGAATTAAATGTAATGCTCTTCTTAATCCCATATTTTGAGATTCGAAATCAATACCTTTTTCAAATCTTGCAGATGAATCTGAACGAAGATTTAATGTTCTTGATGTACGTCTAATAGAATCTCTTGCGAATTTAGCAGATTCAAATATAACTGTTCCTGTTGTATCTTTAATACCACTGTTTAATCCACCCATGATACCAGCAACACAAGCAGGCTTTACAGCATCGCAAATCATTAACATTGAATTATCTAATGTATTTTCTTTTTCATCAAGAGTAACAATCTTTTCACCGTCATTTGCACGTCTAACGTTAATAGCATGACCCTCTAAGAAGTCTTGATCAAAAGCATGCATTGGTTGTCCAATTTCTGTTAATACATAGTTTGTAATATCTACGATATTATTAATTGGTCTTAAACCTACGCTTAATAATCTCTTTTGAATCTTTTCTGAAGATGGTCCAATCTTTACGTTTGTTACAGCAGCAGCCATATATCTAGGACATAAGTCCTTATCCTTAACATTTACACTAACAAAATCATTAACATTTAAACTCTTATTAGTTGTAAAGCTGAAATCTGGCATTTTTAAAGGTTTTTCAAGAACTGTAGCAACTTCTCTTGCAATACCTAAAATTGAGTTACAATCAGGTCTATTTGCTGTAACACCAATATCTAGTACTACGTCATCATTACCAAGTATTTTGTTAATATCAGTTCCCATTGGAGCTGTTTCCTTGTTCATTATCATAATGCCGTATACTGAAGCTCCTTCATAATCAGCTTCTGTTAATTTTAATTCTTCACCAGAACATAACATACCATTAGAGTCAACGCCTCTTAATTTACCTCTCTTGATTTCTTGTCCTGTAGGAAGTAATGAATTGTGCATAGCAACTGGAACTTTATCGCCTTCTGCAATGTTTTGAGCTCCTGTTACAATTTGAATTAAATCCTTTTCGCCTACGTCAATTTGGCAAATTTGTAAATGGTCTGAATCTGGATGTTTTTCAATTTTCTTAATTTGACCAAGTACAACATTCTTCATGTTTGAACCTTGTTCAATAATTTCTTCGATCTCAAGTCCAGCACTAACCATCTTGTCAGATAATGTCTTTAAATCTACATCTATATCTACGAAATCTTTTAACCAACTTAATGAAACTTTCATAACTTGCCTCCTATTTGAATGACTTTAAGAAACGAGAATCGTTCTCAAATAAAATTCTAATATCTGGAATGCCATATTTGATCATAGCGATTCTTTCTACGCCAAGACCAAATGCAAGTCCTGAATATTTCTTACTATCAATACCACATCTATCTAAAACCTTAGGATTTACTACACCAGCACCTAAAATTTCGATCCAACCAGTACCCTTACAAATCTTACATCCCTTACCATGACAAACAGCACAAGTAACGTCAACTTCTACTGATGGTTCTGTAAATGGGAAGTATGATGGACGGAATCTAGTCTTTGTCTCAGAATCAAATAATGTCTTAGCAAATAAATCTAATAATCCCTTTAAATCTGTTAAAGTAACATGCTTATCTACTACTAGACCTTCAATTTGATGGAACATTGGAGAGTGAGTTGCATCATAGTCTGGTCTATAAACCTTACCTGGGCACACAAGCTTAATTGGAGGTTGTGTATTAAGCATAGTTCTTGCTTGAACAGCAGATGTTTGTGTTCTTAATAACAAATCTTCTCCAACATAGAATGTATCTTGCATATCTCTAGATGGGTGATCCTTTGGAATATTTAATAATTGGAAGTTGAACATATCTGTTTCCATTTCTGGACCTTGTGCAACTTTGAATCCTAGATTTGTGAAGATATCTAATACTTCATCAATTACTAGAGTACATGGATGTAAACTTCCTCTATTAGCATCGACATTATCTACTGTAATATCGATTCTTTCTTTCATCATTTTAGCTTCTAAGGCCTTTTGTTCTAATTGTGCAAGCTTTTCTGTAATCATCGCTGTTACTTTATCTCTTGCTTCATTAACATACTTACCTACTTCAGCTCTTTGATCTGCTGGAACATCTTTCATTCCCTTTAAAAGACCTGTGATTTCACCAGCTTTTCCTAGATACTTAACTCTAAGATCATTAATTTGAGCTACATTCTCTGAATTCTTAATGAACTCTGTAGCATTCTCAATTAATTGCTTTACCTTCTCTCTCATTTTTATACCTCAAAAAAATAAGCGCTCTATGTTATTACATAGGGCGCCATAATTTACGCTTTACCACCTAATTTCGCTTTATAAAAAGCCTCATTATTGTTATTACGGGACAACCGTCTATACCTACTACTATTTCAGTTAGCTACTCCAGGGCGAATTCTTTATCTTAATACCTTTTGTTCTTTCAGCCTATGAAACAAAATCTCTTTTGTATTAGTTATGATAAATACGTTCCCTTTCTTAGTATTTATGCTGAATATATTTTAACATTTATATATATAAATGGCAACAAAATAAAATTGCTATAAATAAATACAAAAAGGCAATCATTTCTGACTGCCTTTTATACTCCCTTAATTTTGATTAAATCTTATTCATAATCATAATCATCATCATCTTCGTCATAATCACGACGAGGTCTTCTCTTTGCGCCACCTCTAGGTCTTTCATCATAAGATCTTCTTCTTGGTGCTGGCATTGGCATAGAATCCATCTCATCATCTACAACATTTTCAGCGATCTTCTTAACACTTCTCTTAGATCTTCTCTTTGGTAAGAAGATAATCATTAATAACATGAATAACCACATTAATAATGCTGATCCTGTTACGAATAATCCACCAGCATTTATTATTGTAGCTTGAGATGCACTATTATCTACATTAACAATGTAAATAGAACCAACTCCGCCGTCATGTAAAATAAATACTTGATTAACATCTGGAACAAAATTAGCAACGATTGGTAATTGAATTACTGTTAGTTGATCAGCAGCAGCCACCTTTGTTGCGAATTCTTCTTGATCCTCAACTCCCATATGGAAATCAGTTGCAAACGAAATTTGTTCTCCAAAACCTACAAACCCTATTGCTACAACTGTGAATACTAAAAACAATAAAAATATTATTAGTTTTCTCATAATTTAGCTCTCCTTATATTCCTATATTAAATATCAAAACTTATTTTTAACTTAAAATACCCTTATATATGTAAAATACAACATATTTAAACTAAAAACAAGTGCTATTTTCCAAACGAATACTCTGCGGCATCCCAATTATAATGACCATCTTTGTAGTAATAGAAATAGAATTTACCAACGTTATTCACTTCTACACCATGTGTATTATCCATTGCGATATGATAATAATCACCATAATCTCTAATAGAAACCATACTCATCGCATCAAATGTATATTTAGTCTTTCCTTGATACACATATGCTTTATAATCATTAGCAAATGCTAAATTGTTATCTGTTCCGTATGTTGGATGTGTTCCAATAAGCGAATTATAATCTTCAATAGCAAAATATGTTGTGATTAATTCATCTTCACTCTTGATGTAATAATTCTTTCTTAGGACACCCTTCTCTTTTTTGAATTCAACTTTACCATCTTGATCAAAAGATATTGTGAAATCATACACATATCTATTATTGTCATCATCGTATCTTATAATTTGATTTGTAAATGATTTGCCCTTATATCCTGATGTTAATAAGGTTAGACTAGATTTGCTTGAAGATGACATTTCAAACTCAAATGTTCCATCATCTTTAAGTTGAACAACCTTCGATGATTCTGGATAACGAATCTCAAGCAATCCGTTCGTATCTAACTCATGAGCTGTTACGTTATCACTATACGAAACAACATCAAATATTTCATAATCATCTAGTCCTATTTTTGGAATATCTTGCAAAAAAATATAATCTAATGTTATGAATCTACCATTATTAACAGAATATTCACCTGAAGCGTATTCATACTCTGTAATTTCTTTTTTCATTCCATAATCACAATATTGTGGAACTCTAGAAACAAATTTAAATTCAAAAGAATAATGAGCAACAACACCACCTTCTTCTGTATCATCATAATTATATGTAAATACTTTATCTTGAGGAATATCAGCAAGTTTATAATATGCTTCTTTTGAAGAATTCTTTGTTTGATTAGCAAGAGTATCTATCGTACCATCTTTATATACAATAGCTCTCGTTGTATCTAAAAATGGAGCTGCTGTAATCTTAAATGTATATGTTGTTACATTGCAAAATTCATCTGGACTTGTAGTTGTAAATGCAGCCTTATTGCTTGATGAAAAGTCTAATTCATAATTTGAAGATCTAAACATTTGGCAATTGCTATTACCATCAAGTTCTAGTCTATAAGTATCTGTTCCTTCTGTAAATACTAATGAATATTCTTTTGTTGCGTATATAGCATTCTCGTCAACTTCCTCTACAGGTAGTTCACAAGAACACAAAGCTATCAACATAATAGCAAGAATACTAATTATTAAAACTGAAACAAATTTCTTATTTTTCATAATTACCAATATTAATTATATAATATTTTAAATATATAAGGCAATGAGTAAATATTTGTCTAACAGTTATAATAAACTCGAATTAAATACTATTTACTTTTTTCAAACTTTTTAACTTTTAGCCAGATTAATACATAAGCAATTGCTATATATAGCAATGACATAGGGATTAATTTATAATTACCTACAACCCACTCTGTCCAGAATAATCCCATGAACGGATATATTGCGGCTCCACCATCAAGACATGAGAAGCCAGGGAGTAACGCATAATAACTAAAAATAATCATAGGTACAATAAAAATAGTCAATAAGAGCACAATATAAAACAATTTATTCTTTACAAAACAATAAATATAATTACTTAATGCCAATAATGTACAAGAAGAAATTAGCGCAAGCAACTGTTTAATCAAGAAAATAAGATAACAAGAAACTGCTACTGCATTTCCATTATTATACTGTAAAACCATTATTTTATGAGAACCCAAACCAACAAAACTTCCAATTATTGTAAATATAATGCTCATAAAAACAAGCGCAGCATATTGAACAATAGACTCTACATACATAACATCTTTCATCTTGTTGTCCGCTACTAATATATTTTTATACATATCTTGATTATTACTAAAGGATATTGGAATACAAATTGCAAACAAAGACAAAATCATTGTTGAGAAGAATTGCCATGACATTAATCTATTAGCAGCATTAAACCTATATGGACATGTTTCAAAATACTTTGTTAAATCATAATAATCCGAATAATATTTACGCTCTCTAATACAAAATTCAAGTTCAGCAATACTTTTTTTATAGTCATATTTGTTTGAATAGTTTTGCGTATTAAAATATCCACCAGAGCTATAATCTTCCATATCATACTTATAATCTTTGATAGCTGATTCATAATTTGAGATTTCAACATCAATATCTCGTTTTTCATACCTTCTATCTTTTTCACTACCAAACAATAAGGATAATGCTAACGTAAATAACAATAATAATCCAAAAATTATAGCAATTCTAAGCAACATAAGCTTGTTACTTAAGATTGTTGTAAGATAAAAACGTAATAATCTCTTTTTCATATAGCCTTTCTATTAAAATATACCAATCCGCTTAAATATAACAATACACCAATTATTCCATGATAAGTGATTAACTCTATAGTCTTATTATTAGGTCCATTAAGATTAGCATTAATACCTATTATTGGTAATTCAAATAATGGATCGTCTGATTTATATATACCATGTTGTAAATACATACTCGAAGAAAGCAATCCTAAAACTACCGTAACTGCAACAATCAATAAAACATATACAATAGTTAAGGAATTATTTCTAGTTCTTAACCCTACCAACATAGTTAATCCCATAAAGAAAATAGATAATATATATCTTCCAAAGCACGCCCACAAATAGATAACTAATGTGGATACTTCTGTAAAACCATTATCTAATAACAAACACATATCATGTTTATTGGTTAATCCACCTATTAACCCAATTACAAAAGCCAAAAAATTTAACAGAGAAACAATAATAAAAATTTCACCATATAAACTATTGAAAATCTTATTTCTATTTAAGCCTGTTACTATTATGTTTTTAATTGGTCCACCAAGTTCGGACACAAATAATAAAACAGGAATTAATACGGATAATATATAAACCAAGTAACTTAACCATTTAAACGAATAAAACATAAATGCAGTTCCTTCGTGACCTTGCTTAACTTCTACTTCAGCTGAAAACATTCCGCCTATGTGATAATAATCCTCTTCTATTCTATTGTTTGCTATAAGGTATTCATAATAGGCTTTTCTTGCACTATAAGCTCTAAGAGCTTCTTGAATATCATTAATATCATCTTCATTATTTAATTGACTTATTGCAAAGTCTTGCAAATCAATTGCTTTTCTATAGGAATCAATTATTTCATTTCTATTTACTGCTTTATCTTCCCTAAACAAAGATGGATTTGTTAAAAATAATAGTGATATAACAAGAAATAGAGCGATTATAATAATTACTCCAATCTTTATATTGTGTCTTAAATAGGAATATCTACAAATCTTAAGAAAGTCTCGCATTATTATTGAGCTTCTCCTGAGGTAGATACTACCCTAAAGAATTCTTCACTTAGAATAATCTTACTAATATCGTCACAAGAATATACAATCTCTCCATGATTAATAATATATGTACTATTACATACATGTTCTAATTCTCTAATATCGTGACCAGATATTAATACTGTATTACCAGCCTTTGCATATTCTTTTATAATATCTTCAAAAAGTCTAATACTTATTGGATCAAGAGAGTTAAATGGTTCATCCAACACTAATACTTTAGGATTTCCCATAAGAGCATAAGCAAAATATAAACGTTGCTTCATACCCATAGACAGTCTTTTATATTCAACATATTTATGAGATACTAAACCAACTATCTTTAAAAGATTATCAATTTCTTTCATACCAACTCCATCATAAAAAACAGATAGAGCCTTAAGGTTATTAACTACAGAAAGATTGTCATAAAAAGCAGGACTTTCTATCATAAAGCCTATATCTTTGTTTGATATCTTCTTTTCTCCATTTATATATATTTCTCCAGAATCTTGTTTAACAAGTCCCGCCAATATCTTAATTAACGTGCTTTTTCCTGCTCCATTAGGGCCCAAGAGAGCACAAATCTCATGGGATTTCAACTGAATAGAAACCCCACTTAATACTTGTTTTTCTTGATACTGTTTATTAATATTATTAATATTTATCATTGTACACTTGAAAAAAAGCAACATATTATAGTCTTCATCAAATCTAATTAACAAAAATGATGTATTGCTTTCTAGTACTACCCAAGGTTTATTATACTCTACAAATGATCAAAGTCAATATAAAAAGAAGCGGTAGTATTTATACTACCGCCTCAATAATTATTACCTAATTTTAAAAGAATCTTCCTACAATATCTTTACTTGCAGCACAAGTATCTTCCATGTCACCAAATGAAATTATTTCACCTGCATAATATGTATTCTTTGTTCCTTGAATAGCTTCCAATTTATCATACCAACCATCGGCATAATCCTTTGGACCTACGTGTGGACAATAGTAACTTTCTTGTGCATATAATACTTCCTTAATTGGGAATTTTAATACTTTATTGATATCCTCTTTCATCATTTCAAGAGTCTTATCATATGGAACATCTGGATCGCCTGTATGATTTCTTAAAGCATAAACTGTACAAGGACAATTCTTACCAATATCTTCCCATCTATGATAATAAACCATTGCATGTCCTAATCTTTCAGGTTCCATATTTTCAAATAGATATCCTGAAATTACTGGACCTGCACCCTCTTCGAATCTTGCAATGAAGTCAACATACTTTTCATGAACAATTTTTGAGAATAAGTCTTTTTCTTCATCTGTAGCATCTGCATAATTAGCAAACCAATCAAGAGGAGTTGTAACGATTAATTTATCAAAAGTTTCTGTTGTTTCCTTTCCATCTTTCTTAACCGTTACATTAACTTTACCATCTGCTCTATCAACTTTAACTACTTCAGTTTGTAATACTGCTGGATGTTTTAATCTAGCATTAACATGTTCATAAATAGCTTGTGTACCATCTTGCCATGTCCAAAGTTGTAATTTAACGAACTCTGCAGCTGTTGTTGTATCTAAGTATTTCATAACATAAGCAGCTGGGATTTCATCAAAATAACCATAACCAAATGAAGTATATGGACCAACCCAAATTCTTTGAACTTCTTCTACACCATTCTTTTTACAGAATTCACTAAATGGTAAAGCCAAATCTTTTAGATTTGGATTTTCACCAACAAGATAATTTGGGAAAGCTTGATCTTTATTTGTTCCTTCTGCATTTGGAACAATTTTAGAAATACCACTATACTTACCTGAAGCTACACCGATATGACCATAACAATCATAACCAGCATATTTTGTTTCCATTAACTCTTTTAATTTCTTGAATTGCTTTTTTAATTTGATTAGACCAATCATCTTCTTTAAAGAGAAATTAGCCTTAGGATTGAATGGTTCTGTAATTTCACCAGTGAAGCTATTACGATATTCTCTTCTCATATTAGGTTCGCCTGGTTTAAAATCTGGTCCTTTATGATAATATCCACCAAATTCTTCCATTTCTGATACAGCATGGTATGTAATAGCACCCATGATAGCACCAGTTTCATAAGCTCTCTTTTCCCCATTTACTTCAATTTTTGGAGAATAAGCTTTACCGCCAACTTTATTTAACTTCTCGTAAATTGTGTAATTTGAGTAACCCTTCTTTTCTAGATATACAGCACAAGCAAGTCCAGCAGGGCCACCACCAATGATACAAATCTTATCCTTTGTGTTTGCCATATTATTCCTCCTTAAAATATATCCTTATAAACTAATTATACTACTTTTAAGGAAAAACAATCATTTTTGTGAATTTTTGGGAAAATCAAAGAAAATAGTAAATACATCTTTAGAAATGCAAAAAGGTCAACAACCTTTCGATTATTGACCTATTTGTGGTGGGCAGGGATGGATTCGAACCATCGAAGACAGAGTCGGCAGATTTACAGTCTGCTCCCTTTAGCCACTCGGGAACCTACCCATAAAATAAAATGGAGCTGGTGATCGGAATCGAACCAACAACCTGCTGATTACA
>DFIJ01000072.1 GCA_002372775.1 Christensenella sp. UBA3700 | reverse complement strand
GTTTCTGCTAGATACTTAAGAAGATGTAAAAATGCATTATCTCCTTTTTCTGGAGTAGAGCCATGAGCTGCAATTCCTAAAGCTTTTATAAATGTATGACCATTCTCGATTTTTGTTGAAACATTAATATCTAATGGTTTATCTAATACCCCATCATATTCTGCTTCACAAGAAGCGATAACCATGTTTGGTCTCTCGCCACCTTTTGCAGATAAAAGACCACTCGGAATAGGTAAATGAGCAATAATATGAACAATACCTTTTTCACAATTAATAACAGGGAAATCTGCATCAGGAGATATTCCGGTATATGGCATTGTTTCAAGTTCGTTATATCTATCTATACATTTCCAACCAGTTTCTTCGTTGCCGCCGAAAATGAATTTTATCTTTTTAGTAGGCTTATAACCCTTATCTAACAGTTCTTTTACTGCAAACAAGCATGCAAGAATAGGGCCTTTATCATCAAGAACCCCTCTTCCATAAAGAATGCCATTTCTAACTTCTCCAAGAGGTTTATAATGCCATTCTGCTTTGTTGTAAGGAACAACGTCAACGTGACCAAGAATTCCGAATTCTTCGCCTTCTCCTAAAATAGCAGTACCATAATAGCCACTTTCGTTATGCGTTTTAAAACCAAAAGATTTTGCGATATCTAAGATCTTTTCAAGACTTTGGGCTACGCCCATTCCAAAAGGAGACTCCTTGCAAGGCGTTGCTTGAACAGAATCATAAGCAACAAGTTCTAATGTGCTATTAACTAAATCTTGAAAATATGAATTCATATGTACCTCACATCGCTTAATATTATACACTTTTATAATATTTTATGTTATGCTTATAAGGATTAAACCACAAAAAGAGGATTTTAAGATGGAAAAGGTAAGAACAAGATTTGCTCCAAGTCCAACAGGATTTATGCATATTGGTAATTTAAGAACATGTTTATATGCTTATTTATGGGCTAAGAAACATAATGGTACATTCGTATTAAGAATTGAAGATACTGACCAAGAAAGATATGTAGAAGGGGCTGTTGATGTTATTTATAGCACACTAAAGAAGGCTGGAATCAACCACGATGAAGGTCCAGATAAGGATGGTGGCTATGGTCCTTATATCCAAAGTGAAAGAAAACCTTTATATTTAAAATATGCTCAAGAGCTTGTTGAAAAGGGTGGTGCTTACTACTGCTTCTGTACAAAGGAAAGATTAGCAACTCTTAAGGATGAAAATGGTATTACAAGATACGATAAACACTGTTTATCTTTATCTAAAGAAGAAGTTCAACAAAGAATTGCTGCTGGCGAACCATACGTAATTAGACAAAACATTCCAACAGAGGGTGTTAGTGAATATGACGATATGGTATTTGGTCATATTTCAGTTCCAAATAAGGATATGGAAGATGAAATCTTAATCAAGTCAGACGGAATGCCAACATACAATTTCGCAAACGTTGTAGATGATCACTTAATGAACATCAATTACGTAATTAGAGGTGTTGAATATCTATCTTCTACTCCAAAATACAATTTAATGTACGACGCTTTTGGTTGGGAAAGACCTCATTATATGCACTTATCTCCTATTATGAAGGATGCTCAAAGAAAGTTATCTAAGAGATATGGAGATGCAAATTTCGAAGACTTTATTGCTAAGGGATATTTACCTGAAGCTATAGTTAACTATATTGCACTTCTTGGATGGGCTCCAAAGTCAAATCAAGAAAAGATGACAATGCAAGAAATGCTAGAACAATTTGATGTTGATGGTATTTCTCATTCACCAAGTATTTTTGATGAAGCAAAGATGCGTTGGTTAAATGGTGAATATATTAAGGAATTAAGCGTTGACGATTTCGTTAAGTACGCAACTCCATATTTTGAACAAAGCAAAATCGCTGGAAAGTATGATTACAAGAAGCTTGCGGAATTATTAATTCCAAGAACCGAAATCTTCAGCGACATTCCAGAAAAGGTTAATTTCTTAGAAGAATTCGGTGAATTCGATGTTGAGATGTTCGAACATAAGAAGATGAAGATAACAAAGGAAATTGCTCTATCTGTATTGAGAAAATGCGAAGAAGTATTGCCTTCTTTTGAGAAATGGGATAACGATTCTCTAAAGGAAATGTTAATGAAAACAGCAACAGATATGGGAATTAAAACAGGTCAAATCTTCTTACCATTAAGACTTGCCATCTCTGCAGCAGCATCTACTCCAGGTGGTGCTACAGAACTTGCTGTTCTATTAGGAAAAGAGGAAACTTTAAGAAGATTAAAGTTCTCAAGAGAGCTATTAGAGAGCAAAATGTAGGGCGTTTTATTATATAAAGGAATAAAATCGCTTTACAAATAAAAAATTATAATGATATATTAGTAATACATTTTGAATATATTTTTTCAAAATCCTTGCTCCCAACTAGATTTGGGGGACACAGTCCAAAAGGAGGTTTTAAACAATGAACAAGTACGAACTATTATTCATTTTAGACAACGATGCTTCAGAAGAAACAAAGCAATCTATTATTGATAAGATTAGTACAATCATCACTTCAAACGAAGGAACAGTTGACACTTTAGATAAGTGGGGCACACGTAAGCTTGCCTATACTATTAACTTCAAGAATGAAGGATACTATGTACTAGTTGAGTTCACAGCACCTGCTCAAGTTCCAGCTATGATCGATAGACAAATCCGTATCACAGATGAAGCTGTAAGATGCATGATTATCAGAAAATAAGGAGAAAAGTATGAACAAGGTATTTTTAATTGGCAACATTTCAACAGACATTGAATCATCAACAACACAAAGTGGTGTAACTGTTGCAAGATTCTCTTTAGCAGTATCTAGAAGATTTGCAAAAGAAGGACAAGACAGTACAGACTTTTTCAATATCGTTTGTTGGAGACAACTTGCTGATATCTGCGCTAAGAATTTAGCTAAGGGTAGAAAAGTAGCAGTTTCTGGTTCAATTCAAATAAGAAAATACCAAGCTCAAGATGGATCAAACCGTCAAGCAGTAGATATTATCGCTGATGATGTTGAATTCTTGAGTCCTCGTGGTGATAGCCAAGCCACAGAGAATACAGGTAAAACTCAATCTGCTCCTGCATCACAAGGTTTAGTTGAAGATGCTTCAGCTGATAGCGATTTACCATTTTAATTAAAAGGAGATTAAGAAAATGGAAGAAAAGGAAAATGTAGTTAGTGCTCCAGCAGCAGCTCCAGCAACTAATGGAAAGCGTCCATATAATGCCAATGCTAAGAAGGCTCCTCGTAGAAAGGTTTGCACATTCTGCTTAGATAAGGCTACAGAAATCGATTACAAGGATATTGCTAAATTACGTAAGTTCATTACAGAAAACGGCAAAATCGTTCCAAGTAGAAAGAATGGCGTTTGCGCTAAGCACCAAAGAATGTTAACTACAGCTATTAAGAGAGCTAGAGAAATGGCTTTACTACCATACGTAGCTGACTAATTGTAGTTTTTGTTATAAGACAGAGAAATCTGATCAAAAAAACACAGAAATTATTAATAAAAACAGAGACAGGGATCACCAATAAATAGGTGGTCCTTCTTTTTTTCTGTTAATTAGGTGGTATAATATTACAAGAAAAGATAAGGAGCTTAAGTATTGTGGTAGTTCAAGAATTATTAAAAGAGTGGTCTGAAAACTATAAAGAATTGTATTCAATAATAGGATATAGCGATAAAGCAACTTTTAGTATAAAAGGGGCGAAGATACTTGATTGGAATTTTGAGGACCAAAAAGGAAAGATATCTTTTTGCAAAGATAATATGATTTTTACCATAGAGATTAGGAGTATTATAAAAAAGAATATTAATAGCACTTTAAGTGGCGATAAAGAGTCTATCGATTTTAGCGATTTGTTTGACTCATTACAACTTATTATAGATAACAATGCAGAGATAGTATTTAGAGAAGCAAGCATATCATATAACAGCAAAAAGGCGACAATTAACAGCGGAAAACAAGTATAGCCATAAGTGCTAACAAATAAAGATCGGCTTATTTTGTGTACTTTGCGCTAATTTTACTTGTGCTGTTACAGTTTTCGTCTTAGGACATAGTAATTAAAAACAAATAGGATCACCAATAAATGATATGCACCCCAATTGTTGGACAACAAGGAGGTGCATATCATAATAACCACCAGTATTTAATTTGATAAAATATGCGCATCTTGAAGAATAAATAAAAAGAATGTAAGATTATTTATAAGGGCAAAAACTAAGGAGGTAGGTTTTATGTATTTTATAATTATTCCTATTGTTTTAATAGTATTAATGATTATCTTAACATCTATTAGACAAATTGGAGAATATGAAAGAGGATTAAAGTTTGCAAGAGGTAAGTATAAATGCATTATGGAACCAGGATGGCATGTTGTATGGCCTATCTTTGAGTCTTACAGAAAAGTAGATATAAGAGTTAAAGTTATTGACGTTCCAGAGCAAGATGCTATTACAAAAGATAACGTAACAATCAAGATTAATGCGGTTATTTACTACAACGTATTTGATGCAAAGAAAGCAGTTTTGTCTGTAGAGAATTATAACTATGCAGTATCTCAACTTGCACAAACAACAATGAGAAACATTGTTGGTACAGTTACTCTAGATGAATTATTAACAGAAAGAGAAAGAATTTCGTCAAGTATTTGCGATATTGTAGACAAGGCCACAGATGAATGGGGAGTAAAGATTCAAAACGTTGAATTAAAGGACGTATCTCTTCCTCAAGAAATGCAAAGGGTAATAGCAAAGGTTGCCGAAGCAGAAAGAGAGAAGATGGCAGTTATTACAAAGGCATCTGGTGAAGTTGAAGCTTCTAAGAACTTAGCAGAAGCTGCAGAAAGACTATCAGCAGCTCCTGGAGCATTACACTTAAGAACATTATCAACAATCAATGATGTTTCTTCAGATCAATCTAATACAATTATCTTTGCTTTACCAGTAGAGATTTTAAGAGCATTTGAAAGTTCAAACGCTTCAGAAGTTGTAAAAAAGATTACAAAGAAATCAGAATAAGAAATAATTAGTTAAAATGATTTGTCAAATAGGGCCCGTTATAAACGGACCCTGTTTTTTATTACACAACTAAATTCCAATTTAGATTTGTATTACCTGTTGAATTGTTAATCAATGAATCGAAAGATTGTTTTGTTCCACTATAGTAGATTCTATTAATACTACAATCGTAGAATGCATAATTACCAAGAGTTTGAAGATTATCAGATAGGTAAATTTCTATAATGCCTGAGAAGGCAAAAGCTCTTATTCCAATAGATTCTGCACTAGATAAGTCGACGCTGGCAAGATCTTCGCATCCCATAAAGGCTCTATTTCCGATTGTTATAACATTAGATAAATCGATATTTGTTAAGTTCATACAGAACTCAAATGCGCCGTCTTGGATTGTTGTAATAAATGTAGTGTCTACTATTTCTATATTGTTGTTATTTGTAAATACATTTGCATTAATTGTTGTAATTGGTGTTCCTGCCCATACTCTTGGAATTACAACATGAGAAGCGTTACCTGTATAAGCAGTTACGGCATTTCCTTCTATTGTCATATCGGCAGGTTTAACTATTGCATAAACGTTAGTAACAAGTTCTCCATATGTATCGCTATAAGATGTTAATACCGTAAATGATGAAACATTAGGATCGTTTACATTTTCTGCATACCAGTTATCAAATACATATTCGTCATTGTTTGTGTAAGGAGTAAGTTCAACAGAATGTTCAACGTCAAATGTAAACTCAGCAACTTTTTCGTTTCCGATGTATCCATGTACATAATATGGAGTTAATCTCCACTTAGCATATAAAGTTTGAGCGTCTGTAATCTTAACAATTGTAGCACTTGTAACCTTTGAGGCTTCTGTATAGTTAGAATCTGAGTACCATCCATCGAAAGTATATCCATGTGTTGTTGGTGTTTCTAATGTTCCATATGCTTGATCATATGTTACTTCCTTTGTGTTGTTTGCTATAGTTACAACATTTGCGTCTTTTACTACATTGTATGTAACAGTATATGTGTTTGCGACAAAGTAAGCATCAATTGTGATGTTGTCGTATACTCCTGTTTCTAGAATTGATTCAATAAGTTCACCTTGATATTTCCATCCACTTAATGTATATCCAACTTTTTGTGAATCTCCTGCAACCTTAAGTATTAGGTCTTCTTGAGGAGTTTCAACAGAGTATGTATCAATGTTTGTTGTATTAGAAGCTCCAGTTGGTAAGTTGTAAGTAATATGGTAGTTGATTGCGCTCCATTGAGCTGTGAATGTTCTGTCTGTTTCTCCCATCTCAGAAGGAACAGTTGCTCCCCAGCTTACGAATGAGTAATGAGCTTTTTCTGGTGCTTGTGGGGCTGTTATAGACTCGCCATATCCTTTAGTAATAATTATTGGGCTTCCAACTCCTGTTTCAAATGTATATGTATGGTCTATAGGAGTTTCTGTATATTTAGCATAGAAATCAATATTGCCAACAATAGTGATTGTTCCTTCTACTGTATTTCCTGTTAAATCTTCTTTAGAATTCCAAGACTCAAATGTATAAGTATACTTATTAGGAACAGTAGCTTTTGTTGGTATTTCGATGTTGCTAATAACAATTTCTGTGCCATAGTCAACCATTTGTGTTTCAACAACATTTCCTTCGCTATGGAATGTATAAGTATATTGTCTTATTGTCTCGTCAAATACGGCATAGAATTCTATATCGCCAACTAATTCTTGGTTATCTACGAAAGGAACAGAATTGCTTGTTTCCCAGCCTGCAAATGTATAAGTGTATTGTGCTGTAGCAGCCTTGCTTGGGCTTGTAGGCTTAACAATGGCTGTTCCATAGTCTTGAGTTTCTTGTTTTAGAATAGCAGAGCCATCTTCGTTGTAGAAGATGTAAGTATAAGTCTTTATTGTTCTATTAAACTTTGCATAATAAACGACATCGCCTAATAGTTTATCGCCGACAGTGTATTTAGTTTCAGGTTGTTCTATATTCTCATACCAACCATCAAATTCATAATAATAATCAACATTATCAATATCTTCTAAATCAACAGGCGCAATTATTGTATCGTTGTAGTTAATAGTACTATCTAATACTAATTCGCTGCCATTATAGAACTTATAATTATATTTTCTAATCTCTTCTGTATATATAGCAGTATATGTTGTAGATTTTGTAACAATATTGCTTGTGTAATTCCAATGACTGAATGTGTATACAGTTGATACAGTAGATGCTTTAACGGTTTCCTTGTTTGCGTTAGCTAAATCTGTATCAGGATGTAAGGTATCGCCATAATGATATGGCACAACAACAGCTTCCTCTCCGTTATCTAGATTCCAAGTAATAGTGTATGTAATATAGTTGCTAGAATACATTTCTGTTAATTCTATTACTTCATCTTTTCCAAGATCTAAATCCGAAGCAGAAATTAGAGTAAGAACTCCACTCTTATAACAGCCCCATCCAAGGAATGTATAAGTATATGTATTGTCTGCAGCTTTAGAACGATTAATTCCGTTTATCTTTGTATATAATTCGGCAGGTTCGCCAACATAATGAGTATCTCGAGTAATTTCCTCTCCATTTTCATCTAATAATATATATGTGAACTTGTCGCTATCATCCTCATATTCTATATTAATAACTGTTTCTCCAACGACTCTATAATCATGTGGATTATTTTGGAATACACCGCCTATAGACCAACCCTTAAATGTAAATTGTCTATTATGACCATTGTCGTCCTTAATGTAAGACATGATATCGTTGTTTAGGGCAAGGTCTAGATCGATTATTGTTCCATATTCAATTGTTAGATAATCAACAAGATTATTATTTGCATCTCTAACTTTAATGGTGTTACCATCTTTATCTTTCCAACTTACACTATAAGAGCAAAGGTGTTGTTCAAATACAGCAACAATAACCATATCTTTCGTTACTTTTGTTGGAGTAATATTTGTATCTTTAATTACCCATTTATCAAAGATGTATTCGTATCCATCTTTCTCGTAAGAAGCTGGATTGCTAGGGTATGAAATAACGG
>DFIJ01000167.1 GCA_002372775.1 Christensenella sp. UBA3700 | reverse complement strand
TATGAAAAACTTTCAAAATATAGAAAAATAAAGAATCCAGAAATGCACGCAATTAATAGATCAGGATCTGAACAATTCTACTTAATATCAGTAGACGTGGGCAGAATTTCTGACCAGACTGCGGTATGTGTATTTAGAGTTAATATATTAAAAGGAAAATTTTATTCTACTTTAGTTAATTTAATTGTTCTAGGTAGAACTCCACAAACTAAACCTTTTACAATTCAAGCTGTGGATTTAAAAAAGATTATCAATCTTTACAATCCTCGTGAAGTTGTAATTGATACTAATGGTTTAGGTGTAGGTCTTGCTGATGAAATGATTAAACCTCATTATGATGAAATGGGAAATCTGTTACCAGCATATGGTTTTATAAATGATGACACTTATAAAACTATTCAACCTAAAGATGCTCCTAAAATTCTTTATGGAATAAAAGCAAATGGACCTTTGAACTCTAAAATACATGGTAATTGTTATTCTCGATTAACTAGTGGACTTGTCCGCTTTTTAATAAAAGAGCAAGAAGCTAAAAGTGCTTTACTTGCAACTAAGAAAGGTCAAAAAATGACCGTTGAGCAACGTGTGATACGTTTAATGCCACACGAAATGACAACAAAATTATTTGAAGAAATGGCTAATCTTCGACTTAAGCGTACTGGCGCCAGCTTGGACATAGTACTCGAAAGAATTAATTCTCGTTTTCCTAAAGACAAATACTCTAGTTTTTCTTATGGACTTTGGAGAATTAAAGAACTTGAAGAGGAATACTATAAGACAAGTCATCGTCGGCGCGCGGGTAATCGACAATTAGTATTCTTCTCAGGAGGAAGATAATGGATGAACAAAAAGTAACATTAGCAACTTTTACGAAAGCAATTAATGACATGGTTGCTAAGAATGAATCATCCTATAATTTATCACGCTGGGGAAGAAGCAGATATGAAAGAGTCAAGGATTATTCTGTAGAAGAAGTAGAAAATATTATTACTTCTGGTTCTATTGAAGCTCAAATAGCTTTATCTCGAAATTATTTTAACAAAGGCGGTTTTTATCAAAGATTACTTTTGCATTATGCCACTTTATTGAAATATACAAGTTTACTAATTCCTAATCCAAGTTTTGGTAAAGATCTCTCCGAACAGTATATTTCTAAAAAGTATTATAATGCTGTTAGTTTTATTGATAATGCAAAACTTCCCAAGTTATTTACTCATATAGCTATTAAAGCATTGCGGGATGGCTGTTATTATGGAGTACTTCAAGAGGTAACTAATAAGTCTATTTCTATACTGGATTTACCTATATTCTATTGTCGCTCACGTTTTAAAGATAAAGAAGGTAATGATATAATTGAATTTAACGTTACTTATTTTGATACAATAACAGATAAAGATTTTCGTAAAAGAGCGTTGGCGGCCTATCCAAAAGAAATATCTAATTGGTATAGACGTTATAAAAATAGAAGGGTTAATAATCCTTGGTGTTATGTTTCCTCAAGTGTTGGAATTTGTATGTCATTAATTGACGAAAGACCAATATTCTTACAAATTATCGAAGCTGAATTAGAATATGATGATGCAAAAGATATTAATAAAGAACGTGACTTAGAAGAAATTAGAAAAATTCTTGTTCAACATATTCCTCATTTAACAGATGGCGGTTTATTGTTTGAACCAGAAGAAGCTCTTGAAATGCATAAGGGCGCAGTTGATATGACTAAGAAAAATGAAAATCTTAGCGTTTTAACAACTTATGCAGATGTAGATGCTATTGTTTCTAAAACTTCTAATGATAACGCGCTCAATTCAGTAGATAAAGCTTTAGCTAATATTTACGCTACTGCTGGTTCTAGTAGCCAATTATTTGGTACTGATTCTAACTTATCTTTAAGCACATCAATCACTAATGACATGGCTTTAATGATGGTATTGGCGCAGAAGCTTGAAAATTTTATTACTTCAATTATAAATGAACGGTATGGTAACTCTAATGTTACTTTTACTTATAAAATTTTACCAATTTCATATTATAATCAAAAAGATTATGCAGAAACAACTTTGAAGTTAGCAAATTCTGGTTATAGTTTCTTACTACCGGCGCTAGCTATGGATATTTCTCAACGAGAATTAAGTAGTATAAAAGATTTGGAAAATGATGTTTTAAAATTACGAGAGAAGCTTCAGCCGTTAAGTACGTCTTATACGGAAACAGGAAACGTAGGACGTCCTCAAAAAGATGCACAAGATAAAAGTGCAAAAACAATTGCTAATGAGAAATCATTAGACAATGGAGGTTCTAATTAATGGATAAAGAAAAAGAAAAATTAACAACTTTTTCTCTTTCTGTTTATGGTGAAATTGCTAATTATAATGAAGTCTTATCTAAAGGAAGATGTCGAATTTTTTATAAGGGCGCAAATCGAAATCGTACTTTTATAACTGAAGAGTTTGCTGCAAAATTGGTTGAAACTTTACCTTATACTCCTGTAAAAGGAATATTTGATAATGTAAAAGATGATTATACAGACCATGGCAGAGAAAGATATGAAGGGCGTATTTATGGTATTGTTCCAGAAAATCCTAATTTTGCTTGGGAAAAACACCTTGATGCAGATGGGATTGAGAGGGAGTATGCCTGTACCGACGTCTTTCTTTTCACTGGACTTTATAAACAAGAAGCTTTTGATATAATTGGAAAATCTCAGTCTATGGAATTATATGTAGATTCTATTGAAGGAGAATGGCAGTATATTAATGGGAAGAAATTCTTTGTTTTCACAGAGGGGCGCTTCTTAGGATTACAAGCATTGGGAGAAGATTATGAACCATGTTTTGAAGGTGCTTCATTCTATACTTTAGTAGATTCTGTTAAAAATTTAATGGCTGATTTAGAAAATAACGATATATTTCAAAAGCAAAACTTGGGAGGAGAAAAGCATATGAATTTTAAACTTTCTGATAATCAGAAATACAATATGATTTGGACTCTTTTAAATCCTAGATTTAATGAAGAAAATGATTATATTATGGACTATGCGGTTTGTGATGTATACGATGCTTATGCAGTAGTTTTCAAATTTGAATCTGGTGATTATGAAAGAGCTTATTATACAAAGAATGATGAAACAGATTCCCTTACAATTGATAAGATGGAAGGGTGCTACATCGTTGATGTAAATGAAGAGGAAAAGCGTGCGCTTGAAGTTCTTCATGTTATGAATAATAACACTTATGAAAAGATTGATGAAGTAGTGACTGGTTTACAGCAAGAAGTAGAAAGTTTTAACTCCAAAATTGAAGAGAACGATACTACAATTGCGACTTTACAACAGGATAAAGAGAAACTTGAATCTGATCTACAGGAAACGCAAGAGAATTATACAGCTGCTTTAGAAAAGATTGATACTCTTAATTCTGAAAATGAAAGCTTAAACGAATTTAAGGCTGCGACAGAATTAAAGGAAAAAGAAGCGGTAATTGAAAAGTATACCACTCTGTTAGAGGAAGATACAATTGCTGATTTCAAAGAAAAGATCAATGAGTTTACTAAAGAAGAGCTAGATAAGGAAATGGCGTTTGCTTTAGTTCAGACTAAGTCTACTATTTTTACCAATAATGATGGTGGTTTCATTCCAAAGGATGAGCCTGGTCTCACCGGAATTGAAGCTATTTTAGAAAGACAAAAGAATAAAACGAAATAATAAACGGAGGATTTATTATGGCTTTAACAAGATTTGTAATTGACGGTTATGGTCAATTAGAATTAAATAATGTAGCCTTCCGTAGAGATGGTCGTGTTGAAGCACAGTGTGCTCTTGATGAAACTGATTTTGCTACAGTTCCGGCCGAAAATGGAATGTTACTAGCTGTAGATAGAGTTAACAGAGTGGTTAAATTTTTTGATAGCTCTGATGATACCTATCCAATTGCTCTGAATTATACTACTGAGCATATGTATGATGAAAGAGCCAATGCTTTAAAAGATTTCAAGCTTGAAAGAGGTACTTTCCTCCCAAGACTTGGATATTTAGCTGTTGGTGATTTATTTACTACAAATTGTATTAGTTATGATAAGGGTTCTAGCACTGGTCAATTTGCTGATGATGACGCAGTAAAAACAGCTCTTGGTGCGATTGGCACAACTCCGCTGTATGGTGGTGCAAGCGCTAATGGTACAATTACTCTTAGCACTACGGCTCCTGCAAAGGGTCCAGTACTAAAGGTTGTTGAAAAAACTACTATGCCTGATGGAACTCTTGGTGTAAAATTCCAAGTATTAACTGCGTAATTAAGGGGGTAATAAGATGACTATTAAAGAAATGAAAGAATTAGCCCTTT
>DFIJ01000140.1 GCA_002372775.1 Christensenella sp. UBA3700 | reverse complement strand
ACAGGAAAACAGTTTAATATGCAAGATTTAAATAGAAGTATATTACTTCATCAAGAGCTTGGAATTGGACCAAAGTACATCAATAAAGAGCGTTTTATTGAGTATGATACACTTGCTAAAGATGCAATAAAGATTAAGACTAAAGTTGAATCTTTATCAGAAGAAATGAGAGTTTTATATGTTGCTTTGACTAGAGCTAAAGAAAAACTTATTATAACTGGTATTTCAAAAGACTGGGATAAAACATATAACGAAAAGCAGGATTTAATTGATACTTATAAAGGAACAATGGGTAAGAATATTAATTCTTCAGTTCTTAAGAAATATAAAACGTATTTAGATTGGATTACGCTTGTATATTTGAATAACAAAGATACTATAAAGGATTATATTGAATTAAATACATATAAGAAACAAGATATACTAAAAGAGCTTTCTACTGATGCTGCAGAGAATAATGAAATAGATATTATTAAAGAGCTTAATGAAAAATCTAAAAATGTTAAGAAAGAAGATGTAGAGCTTCTAAAGAAAAATATGATGTGGGTTTATGGATATATAAATTCAGTTGCTGTTCCAACTAAAACTTCTGTTACAAAAGTGAAGCAAATGGCAAATGAAGTAAACGATGAAGAAATTATTTCTCTTGAAGAGCTAGATGAGAATAATAATCAAAATATTGAAACAAGAGAAATGGCAAAACCTAAATTTTTAAATGAAGAGCAAGAATTAACTGGTGCTGAGAAAGGTACATTAATGCACTTATGCTTCCAAAGATTAGATCATACAAGAGATTATACAAGAGCTGATATAGATAACTTTGTTAAAGACTTAGTTGATAGAAATATCATTACTGAGCTTGAAGAAAATGCTATTAATAAGTTTAAGCTTGTCGAATATACTAAGTCTAACTTATGGCATGAATTAAAGGTAGCAAAGAAAGTATACAAAGAGCAACCTTTCTATATTAATTTAAAGTCTGGTGAAATATATAATGACGATTCAAATGAGAATGTTTTGGTACAAGGTATTATAGATTTATACTATATAAACAATAATGATGAAATTATTCTTGTAGATTATAAAACAGACTGGGTTGAAGAAGGTGAAGAGCAAAGCTTAGTAAATAAATATACAAAGCAGTTAGAGCTTTATGCTAGAGCATTAGAAAAATCGCTAGATCAAAATGTATCTAAGAAATATATTTATTCTGTTAGATTAAACAAAATGATTGAGTGTTAAGCGTAAGGTTCATAAATAAAAGCTAGAAAGAAGGTTTAGTGTGAGATTAGATAAATTTTTGAAAATATCAAGAGTAATCAAAAGAAGAACTGTTGCTAATGAAGCGGCAGATAATGGTAGAGTTTCTGTGAATGGAAAAGTTGTTAAGCCAAGTTATGAAGTTAAAGTTGGAGACATTATAGAAATACAATTTGGTGATAAAGTAAGCAAATTTGAAATTATAGAAATACCTAAAGTTCAAGGTAAAGATATGGGAGAGCTTATAAAATTACTTTAATATCTTAAATATTTAAAGTAATGGCTGAGCTATAATATTAATTTTATATAAATAAACAAAAAAGAGCCTGGCGCATAAACACGCCGGGCTCTTCTTTGTACACACGCATTTTTCCCTATATCACGCAGATGATCAGCCCATAGCCACCTTATCAACAGCAAGCACTGCTGCCTCGTTGGGGTGGAAGTTGGTCTTGATTCTGATGATAGGCATTGTCACCTCATACTCGATGCACTCCTCGAACTCGATGAAGTTACAACCCTCGTGATAGTTAACGAACATGCCGCCGGTGCTCAGCATCATAGCAATCTCGGAGAGAACAGGTCTCATCCAGCTCTGCTTTGCAACGACAGTAGCGCAGTTAACCTCTGCATCCTCGGGACGAACGACCTCAACCTGATCCTTGTAACCCTTGAGCTTCTTGATGGCCTCCGCAAAAGAGATGGGAGTGCATGCAAGCTTGTCAGGGATTGCCTCCGGAGTGGGGTAAGGGTTCTTCTCCACAGAGAGGAAGTTGGTACCCTTCAGGTAACGAACGATGTGGTCAGCGCTGCTGAGTGCGAGCGCAATCTCCTCCATGTCCAGAAGATAGGTGCGGTTTGTGACAATCAGCACCATATCATTGGAGCTCTCCTGGGAGATAACCTCGTAGTTGCCGTGGGTGGTTGCGTGGAGGGAGACGTTATTCACAATCTCCCGGATTTCGTTGGAAAAAGTTTCCTTAACGATTTTCTGTTCCATGGTTTTGTTACCAGCCTTTCTTGAAGATTTTTTTGAACAGAGCTTTATTATAATACGTTTTTTTATTATTGTCAACTATAATTGACAAATTTATATATTTATGTTAACATAAACAATGAGGTGTTATTGTTTTATGGGTACAAGAAAAGGTAATGGAAGTGGAAGTGAATTTACATTTAGACAAAGCTATGAAAATAGCTTTATTTCTGATGTAATTAAAACTTATAACAACATTACTGATGCCGATTTAGAAGCTGAAAAGAATGCTATAAAAAACATAGTAAAACATATTAAGAAAGCTTATAAAGATGGAGCAACATATGAGGAAATAGATGATAAAGTTTTATATAACATGTCAAATTTATTTACAATTATTAAATATCCAAATTTAGTTAATTTTTATCAATTAAGAACACTTAAGTACATGATGGATATAGATATTTCGCCATATGTAGAAGAATTGCTTAAACAAGGATTTGACTTAGATAAATATCGTTTGAATAAAAATAAATACTCAGCTAACATTGAGAAGAATGTTATGTTAGAGCTATATGGAATGTTAGATGATTTTATCGGGTCTGGAAGAACTCTTGC
>DFIJ01000115.1:2259-4407 GCA_002372775.1 Christensenella sp. UBA3700 | reverse complement strand
TATAGAAAAGATAACAACGGAATCTAATTATGAATTCAGTACATCGAAAGTAGAAGAGACGACCTATACTACAACGACTACATCTGTTATGGAGGAACAAACAACATTACCTGCATCTGATAATAACAAAGAAGAAAAAAACAATAAGGAAAAGGATAAGGATTCAAATATACAAATTGATGATACTGAAACAGATAAAGATGATAATGAAAATATTATAGTTAACATCGGTGATAAAATTATGGTACAAGATGGTTTGAAGTATACTGCTAATTGTTTAGGTGGAGGTAATAGCAATAGGATAGGTGCTGTTAGCTGGAGACCTGCAACAGAATACAATGTTGAAAAAGTTGCTTTTATATACAAAGGAAAAGCACTTAAAATCATGAATAGAGGAGATCTAGATGTTGAGCAGACTTTAAAAGATATTGCAAGCCAAAATGGAATTAATTCAGACGATATTACTACGAGTGTTTTAATATCATTGGTACCTGGAACTGCGGATACTGGCTGGGCAAATATAAGCATAGAGGATATGAAGCATAATATTTCAAAACCTGTAGAAGAGCAATCTACTACGATATCTCATATAGATATTGATTTTGATAGATAATGTATAAAATAATAAAAAAATCGTAATTAATTGTAAATAATTACGATTTTTTTTATGTTTTTATGACATCTACGGAAATAATTGAAATGGATGAAATGAACTATTTAAATGCACTTACAGAAGCAGTAATAATTTGAAACAATTAACATAAAATGGTATAATTATATGTAGCAACATTTTGGGATTTTCCATGCGGATGGTGTAGGTAACTACCTTTATACTATATGAGCGTGGAGCTTAGCCAAGAATATCTTATGGATGTTTTCCAGAAGATTGTTGCTAATCATTTTATTTTATTTCATTTCCTCCTTCGGGAGGGCACAGCGGTTAATACCGCAGAAAGGAAGGATCGTTATGATCACTACAAGAAAGAATGTCCGGACAAACAAGATGACATCCACTACAGAAGGTATGGTTATTGATAATATCAATGCCAACTTGAAGTATGCGGCGGTCGAAATTGAACAGCTTGCTCGCACACTGGTGTTTGACCCTATGGTTAAACCGAAGTTTGGTGTGGACAAGGAAACCCGTGACACAGTAGAGCGTGTTCTGGCGATTGCTAAGACAGCTGCTGCTGGTTCTGATGTTCTGCCTGGCTGCAAAATCACGATTAGTTTCGACTATCATGATTCCAAGAGCGTGTATTTTCACACTCGTGGTGAATGCGGTCATGGTTCAATCAGAGTCACAAATGCTTTTCCACTGTTTATGGCTATTTGTTCCGTCAGTGGACAGAAGCCTAAGCGCAGTAAGGTTCTTGGTACGAATGGTATGCCGATTCCACTTATGGTTTCTCTGTATTACAGGGTTGAACTTGAACAGGCAATTTATACCAAGAGGGAGTTCAACGCAGTTTGTAAGGACACTCAGGTGTACAGAAGCATGAACTGTTATGAGCTCCTGGCACATGCCAAGGATGTTAAGCTTGTTCTTGCAAGTACATCTGGCAGACCGGAGTATGTTGATTGGCTTGTACATTGTTATAGAGTCTACAATCTGCTCGGTGGGCCGAATGCATTTGCTGCCCACAATCCGTGGGCACGTGTGAAGTATCGTATTGCTATGCTTCAGTGCTGTAATGGCTCTAAGCATGTAGTACTGGCTTCGTACGACAACAAAGGCAACTGGTGTGGCAATGTTATCTGGCTTCCTGGAACGGAGGCGGATTACGAGGCATTTCTGACAAAGTATGCCAATTGCAAAATGCCAGTGCTTCATTGGTAATTCTTTCAGCTAGACGGGGGCTTTTTAAGCCCTCGCCTATTTTTTTCTTGAGTTAATTTAATGTTTTTGATAAATTATAATAAATAAAAAATATTATTGATTTGGAGTTTGAAATTATGAATGATAAAATTGAGAATATGGCTAATAAGATAAAGGAAAATGGTGGTACTTTATATTTAGTTGGTGGGGCTGTTAGAGATAGTATAATTGGTATAGATGTATACGATGAAGATTATTGTGTAGCTGGACTTACTGAAGAAGAATTTATAAATTTATTTCCAAATGCAATTTCTAGAGGTAAATCTTTT
>DFIJ01000115.1:0-2205 GCA_002372775.1 Christensenella sp. UBA3700 | reverse complement strand
AAGTATTTGATATAGATGGCACAGAATTTGCGTTGGCAAGAACTGAAACTAAATCAGGAGTCGGTCATAAAGAGTTTGATGTAACAGTGGGTAAGAATATAACTATAGAGGAAGATTTAAAGAGAAGAGATATTACAATTAATTCGATAGCTAAAGATGTATTGACAGGAGAAATTATAGATCCTTTTAATGGTATATCTGACATAGAGAATAAAATAATTAGAGCTACATCTGAGGCATTTAAAGAAGATCCATTAAGGGCTTATAGAGCAGCTAGATTTGCCTGTAAACTTGGATTTAAAATTGAAGATAGAACACTAAGATTAATGGAAGAATTAAAAAAAGAATTAAGTACACTTTCCTCTGAGAGAGTTTTTGATGAGTTAAGAAAAGCTCTGTCCTATGATAAACCCTCAATATTTTTTAAAGAGCTTAGAAATGCTAACATATTAGATGTTCATTTTGTTGAAATATATAAACTTATTGGAGTTATGCAGCCAGAAAAGTACCATCCAGAAGGTGATGCTTTTAATCATACAATGCTTGCTCTTGATAAATGCTCTGAGCTTACATCTGATGTTAAAATAAGATTTGCTGCTCTTGTTCATGATTTAGGTAAAGGTGTAACGCCAAAGGAAGAATATCCACATCATATAAATCATGATATTAATGGTGTCCAAGAGGTTATAAATCTTGCTAATAGATTAAAAATACCAAATGATTGGAAGGATGTTGGTAAGGTTGCAGCTAAGGAACATATGAGAGCTGGAATTTTCAATAAAATGACTACTAGTAAAAAAGTAAGTTTTATTGAGACTATATCTAAAACTAAAATTGGTTTAGATGGAATGGAGATTATTGTTGAGTCTGATAGGAACTGCAGAGGCGATAGAAACGATAAGGTTGAGTTTGCTAAAATTGGTAAAAAGCTAATTAAAGAAGTTAATGGCGATATAGTTAAATTACAGTTCGGAATTGATGATGGAATTAAATTAAAAGAGAAAATCCATGAACAAAGAGTAATAAAATTAAAGGAATTACAAATGGAATAATATTAACAAAACTAGTTTACATATTACAAGTTCTATGATAAAATATTTTTTATCAATTTCATTGAATTTGTAAGGAGGGCTATAATTTGAGTAAGAAAGATAGAAAGAAACAATCAGAGACAAAAATGCCAAATATTGCAAGTATGCAGAATGATATTTTAAGGATGGAACAAAAAAAATCAGGCACAGAATTTAGAAGTGTTATTATTGAAAATAGCAACAATGCTGATAGTAGGGATAGATACAGACTCCGCAAAAGGGATGAAGATAGAGTAATTAGTGCCGTTACAATACCTGGAAGATTAAAGATTGATAATAAAGGCTATGCTCTTGTTAAGTTTGATGACGGCACAATTGAAAAATATGAGATAACTGACATTATATTAGCAATTGCTAGTTTAGCAGATAGCCATATCAACAGATTCTATTTAACAACAGGTGCATATTTATCAGCACATAAAGGTTTTGATATTGTTACTCCAGATGTTAATACTGGAGACGAAGAAAGAAGAATTGATATAGATAAGATGGTTACTTCTTTATATGACGGACATAATACCGATAAAGATGAAAGTGAGGAGCGAAGAGAAACAGGTATATGCTCTTTATACGAGGATTTAATTGCGAATGATTTTATCGCTGCTTTTTATATGTGGGAGCAAGTTAAGAGAATTTGTAATTTAGTAGAGCCAACACGTGAAATTATTCCACATATTACTGAAGCTGAAAAGTTAGCTATTGAGTTTACAAAGCAGATAGATAAGTCTCTAGAACGTGATAAAACCTCATATTCGTATGTTTATCAATTGATATCAAAGAAATCTAGTGGTGCAGAGCTTGTGAGACAAAAATATAATCCAAGACCTTATACAGATGATGAGGTTGTTAGAATTCTAACAGATTTGTATAGTAATGACGAAATTAAGGAATTCATTAAGCTATATGGTGCATATATTATTGATAGAAAAGGTGTTATGAAACAACTTATAAACAAAAGAATATTTTCTGAAGAAGAGCTTTATTCAACTATAGATAGAGCTTCAGCATTTATTTGTTATGCAGATAACGGTAATAAAGAGCTATTAAAATGCCTTGGTGTTAGCGATTTAGTTAGTTTATATCATATGGGAAAATTTGATATTTCTCAAATTTC
>DFIJ01000083.1 GCA_002372775.1 Christensenella sp. UBA3700 | reverse complement strand
TCTTCTGCTCGTTCAATTTTAGGAATTATCTGGTTCCTTTTGGTTATCCAAACCTTCGAGCCAACAGCAGGATTCATAGTTCCAAATGTTTCTTTCATAATAGAAAGATTGCTTAAAGAAGCTCTAGACACCGTGGAACCTTCAACGTCTATTGGCTTAAACACAGCCACTGGTGTTAAGACTCCAGTACGTCCTATGTCGTAGTCAATATCAGTTAAATAAGATACAGCTTCTTCATCATAAAACTTAAAAGCCATTCCACCTTTAAAATGATGACTTGTCTGACCAGCCGCCGTATAGTCTTCTACATAATCATACTTAAAGACTAATCCATCTATTGGGAAAGACTCTTTATCGCAAGACTGCTTAATAAATTGCATTATTTCTTCTAAATTATCTTTAGTTAAATCAATGCCGTCCCAATAGGGAACAGTAGTAAAACCTAGCTTACCAAGCTCTAGTAAAGCATCACCCAATCTCTCATAAGGATTATTAATCCAATCCCAAGCAACAAAAGTTAATTTCCTTTTACTAGCTTCTTGTGAGTCAAGTAAACGGATACTACCTGCGGCAAAGTTTCTAGGATTAGCGTATTCTCCACTAAAACTCTCAAAATCTCTATAAGTACAAATAAGCTCGCCATCGACTTCAAGCACTCCTTTATAATTTATCTTTTTAGGAATATTTCTAACTGTTAAAGCGTTGTGTAGAATATTTTCGCCCATGACTCCATTTCCTCGGGTTTCTGCGGCGACCAACGCTCCATTCTCATACCTTAAAGCACAGGTTAAACCATCCATCTTGCCCATACAAATACAAATATGAGAAGTACAAAAATTTATTATTTCATCTATTACTTTAGTCTTGTCAAGAGAGAGCATGGGATGACTATGAGCTACTTTTTCAAGATTATTTACTACTTGAAAATCTATATTTTGAGTAGGACTATCGGGATAATGAATTCCGGTTTCATTTTCTAATTTTTGCAACTCAAAATAGAGGTTGTCCCATTCGAGGTCTGAGATCTCGGGGACTCCCTCATCATAAGATTTTGTATATTTATTTAATGTGTCAATAAGTTCTCTAATGCGAATCTCTTGATTCATTCTATAAATTCCTTTTTTTATTTTCTTATAAATATATTATAACAAAAATTTTTCTTAATTGCAAATTATTTGTCTAGCAAGCTCCATGGTGAGGCTGCCGCATACCTTACCGAAATTCGTTCCTTCAAACTCATTAACTTTATTAACGGTCTCAGGCTCTTCCTTAACGCAATCCTCAAAAACTCTCTTAGGCAGCACCTTGGCAACCTTACCCATATCTTCGGGGGCTAACTTCTCGGGAATAAGCTGCTCATCGCGCAGCTTATAAAGCATCTTCTCTACCCTGTTCTTAGTAACAATAGTAGCAGCGAGGGCACGCGCCTCAGAGCGGGCGGCCGCTAAAGCAGGGTCTATTTCCTTAACCTTCATTGTTTCCTTAAAATCTTCATTGACAATTTTAAGATAAAAAGGCTGCTTATTATTAGGGTCATTTAACTTATCCTGATTCTTTACGACTACTCCCTCCTGGCGATCACCATAAGCTGGAGAGTTCATAAAAGACCTACAATGCTCCCAAGAAATAAAAGGTCCATCGTAAAGTACATGAATATAAGTGAGGTTGGCAAGTTTAGCAAAAGCTTCTACATTCGTCTGTCCAAGCCACTCTTCCCTACTGAGGTCATATATATCATAGACATACCACTTTTTGTAATTATCCTTATTATAAACAATCTTATTCTTGTTGCCCCACTCACCAAAAACAACAAGATGAGGGAAAATCTTAAAAATATTCTTAGTAGCTTCCGGAAGATTCTGCACATACTCCCAAAAGCCATTAAGACCGTTGTCAAATCTAAGCTCTCTAGTGCGCGAAAAGCACTTAAGCTTATTGTCATAAGAGTCCCATTGAACCGAAGCATTAGATCCGTCCCACTTCTCTGATATCTGAATATGGTCGCCAACTTCAAATCCGAGCGCATTACTAGCCTTAAGCCCAGTAGCATTTTCTATTAAGTTTTGAATGTCCATAAAGTGCTTCATTTTTGTATCTCCAAATAATTTTTTATTAATCGAGATAGCTTCTCGCTATCAAAGTTCTTTACTCTAGTTACTGACCAATCGTTGCAGTCAATTGCTTGCATGAAATATCCAAAGAATCGATGACCCTTAGTTAATCCAACAAACTCCTTTCTGTTAAGACAAGTCAGCCATACTTCCTTATACTTGTATAGAGAAGTAGCTAAGTCTACAAAGAAAAATTCTATCTTTTCATAGTCTTCTTTGTAAAGAGGAAAATAAGTTAAAAACTCTTCCTTTTCATTATTCTTATAAATTCTAATTAAATCCAATAGAGAAGGATTCTTAGTAACCACATGATGCTTAGCCACATACAGAGGCGACTTTATCTTGATACGATGAAAGTTCTTATCAACTACAACAAATCCCTCATAGTTTACCTTCTCTCCAGTATTAAGGGCGGCAGCTGCCGTGATGCAAGCCTCCAAGGAATTGAGCTTATAAACTTGCGGGTGCTTAAATATAGACCACCATTCGCAGTCTACATTCACCTCTTCACCAGTTTCATTATTTCTTTCACCAAGCATATAAAGAGCAGTTTCTCCATAGTCTATAACCACACGATTATAGGGAGATACAATCTCAAATATGTAAGTATAATGAGGATCAAACCACTCATAACGAGCGCCGGCCGCCTCAAAGGCTTGCTTAAACAAAGAACCGATAGAAATACCGGACTGGTCAAGTACAGCCTTATAAGCATTGATAGTAGAGTTAGAAGAAATTCTCCATTCTCCTCTATCACACCACAGCTTTACTATAGAACCATCAACCTTCTCCTGCACAACAGCAGAAGACCAGTCTATAGAATCTACATAACCTTCACCATAGTTACCAAACTTATCAAAGCCACGGCAAACCACACGAGGCTCTTCGCCAGTAAGGTCGAGAATCACTCCACGAGATTCCTTTACTATTGGATTATAAAAATCAGAATTAAGCTGAGAATACATAAAAAGAGTATAATTATCCTCTTCCTTAATCTTCAACGAATAAGGAGGCATAGATAAAAGTTCTTTCCAATTAGGATTCTTCTTTATAAAATCTATAAGATACATACTCTTTTTTCCTTTCTCTTTATTTTCTATATATA
>DFIJ01000045.1 GCA_002372775.1 Christensenella sp. UBA3700 | reverse complement strand
GTGTGTAGGACCATCTTCACCTACAGCGATAGAATCGTGTGAGAAGATGTATGTTACAGGAAGCTTCATCATTGCGCTCATTCTGATTGAATACTTCATATAATCAGAGAATACGAAGAATGTAGCGCACATTGGAATTAAACCACCATGTAATGCCATACCATTACAGATACCACCCATTGCATGTTCACGAACGCCAAAATGGAATTCTGTTCCTGTTGGGTTTTCTGCTGAGAAGTATTCCTTACCCTTAATTACTGTGCAGTTTGAAGAACCTAAGTCTGCAGAACCGATTGCGATGTTTGGTAATACCTTGTCTAACTTAGCAAGAGTTTCACCGCAGTAGTTTCTTGTAGCCTTTGCGTCGGCACTTACATCAAATAATGAAGCGTTTTCTAATGCATCTTCAATATGAGACTTGTTTAACCAAGCATCAAATTCTTTATAATCTTCTGGGTATTGTTGAGCGTACTTAGCAACGATATCTTTCCAAGCATTTTCAACCTTAGCTCCCTTTTGTTTCATTTCATCAGCTAGAGGCTTAACACTTTCTGGAACTTCAAATGGAGGTAATGTCCAACCCATTGTTTCCTTAAATGCCTTCATCGCATCAGCGCCTAATGGAGCACCGTGAGAAGAAGCACTATCTACTTTTGGAGAACCAAAACCGATATGAGATTCAACAATGATTAATGTAGGCTTTTCAGTTTCAGCCTTAGCATCCTTAATTGCCTTTCTAATACCGTCTAAGTTATCTACAGAGCCAACTTTAATTACTTGCCATCCTAAAGATTCATGTCTTTTTGCAACATCTTCCGTGAAAGCAATATCTGTTGATCCTTCAATTGTTATTCTATTTGAATCATAGAAAACGATAAGCTTTCCTAACTTCCATGTACCAGCAAGAGAAGCAGCTTCGTTTTCGATACCTTCCATCATACAACCATCTCCACAAAGAGCATATGTGTAATGATCTACAAGGTTTAAACCTGGTTTATTGAATTTAGCAGCTAGCATCTTTTCTGCTACAGCAAAACCTACTGCATTAGAAATACCAGCGCCAAGAGGGCCTGTTGAGCAATCAACACCAGCAGTAACACCGATTTCTGGATGTCCTGGAGTACGACTTCCAAGTTGACGGAAGTTCATTAAATCTTCTTTTGTTACATCAAAACCGCATAAATGTAAAACAGCATAAAGCATAGCTGATGCATGTCCTGCACTTAATACAAATCTATCTCTATTGAAAAAATTTGGATTTGATGGATTAATGTTTAATTCTTCTGTGAATAATTCTGCTACTAAAGGAGCTACTCCTAATGGAGTTCCTGGGTGACCACTATTTGCCTTTTCAATTTCATCTGCTGAAAGAACACGAATAGTCTTTATAACATCTGTTAAGTTGCTCATTACTACCTCCAACTACACTAAAAGTTTACTACATAATATTTTTAAAAGCAAAGATATAAACTTATTAAGTTTGTTTATTTTTTGTCAAATAAAAATTGCCCCTAAAAATCTAGGATTTAATATGCTATGATAGAGATAGAGAAGATAAAGGGGGAACTTAATGAAGTTATCTTTTTTAGGTGCAGCAAGACAAGTAACAGGTAGCTGTTATCTTCTAGAAGGAATAGGCAAGAAAATACTTATCGATTGTGGTATGGCCCAAGGCCCAGATCTATTTGATAAACAATCACTTTCAGTTTATCCACCAGATATAGACTATGTATTATTGACTCACGCTCACATTGACCACTCAGGTCTTTTACCTTTGCTCGCTGCAAATGGTTTTAGAGGTGAAATTCATGCTACTAGTGCCACAACAAAATTGTGCGGCATAATGCTTAGGGATGCTGCTCATATTCAAGAGCTTGAAACGGAGACTGAAAACAGAAAGGCTGAGAGAAACAATGAAGAACTTTCAGAACCTTTATACACTATTGCTGACGCAGAGAAAGCAATGCAATTTTTCGTATCTCATGAATACGAGGAAGCATTCTATCTAGGCAAAGATAACAGCATACGTGTTCGTTTTTATGATGCTGGACACCTTCTTGGCTCTGCTCATATTGAAATAAGTTATGTAGAAGATGGAAAGGAAAAAATCATTGTCTTTTCTGGCGATATTGGAAACCAAGATAAGCCAATCATCAAGAATCCTACTCCACCAAAAAGAGCTGATTATCTAGTAATGGAATCTACTTATGGCGATAGAGATCACGAACAAAGAATTGACCCTGTTGCTACCCTTGCCAATGTACTTAGAGAAACATTCGCAAAAGGCGGCAATGTTGTAATTCCTTCGTTCGCTGTTGGTAGAACACAAGAATTACTATATTTCATTAGACAAATTAAAGAGGAGCATTTAGTTAAACAATACCCTAATTTCAAAGTATTCTTGGATAGTCCTCTTGCTATTGAAGCCACTAACATTTTCTCAGAAATTGGAAAGAAGTATTATGATGAAGCTACTAGAGAATTGTTAAAACAAGGAATTAACCCTATTAACTTCCCTGGGCTTATCCTATCTGTAACATCGGAAGATAGTAAGGCGATTAATGAAGAGACTGAACCTTGTGTAATCATTTCAGCATCAGGCATGTGCGAAGCTGGTAGAATTAGACACCATTTAAAGCACAATCTTTGGAAAGAGAATTGCACAATCTTATTTGTTGGATACCAAGTAACAGGAACGTTAGGTTTTTCTATTTTATCTGGCGCAAGAAAGATTAAGTTATATAACGAAGAAATTGCAGTTAATGCAAGAATTATGACTTTATCTAATTCCTCTGCACACGCAGATAGAACTCAACTTTTAAATTGGGTAAAGAGCTTTGAAACACCACCTCAAAACATATTCATTACTCACGGACAAGAAAGGGCTTCTGAAATGTTATCTGCAAAGATTGAAAATGAACTAGGCTATAAGACAACTATTCCATATTTTGGCGAAGAATATGACCTTGAAGAAAATGCATTAACAAAAGAAAAGGTTGTAAGGGTTAGAAAAGTTAAAGCATCTAAGCCTTCACTATCTGATTCTATGTACAAGAAATTAACTGAAGCATTAAAGTATTTACAATCAATTGTTCTTGATTCTGAAGGTAGACCGAATAAGGAAAAGGAGCGTTTTGCTAACCAGATTAATGATCTTGCTAGAAAATGGGAGCATACAAGATATTAATATTTATATTAATTCATTGACCAAAAATGAATTAGCGTGGTATTATTACAAGTGGTATAAGTCTTTAAGTATAATACGAGATATTAGCAAGACGAATTAATAATTTACTATGATAGTAAGTCGTCTTGTTGATATGAAAACAAGACTTTTTTTATGGGGAAAATGAAGTTTAAGGCTGAAATTTTAACGGACATAGCAGTAGACAAGACAATGAAAAGATTGTCTCATGAAATCATTGAAAGTTGCGATGATTTATCTAATACTGTTTTAATCGGAATTAAAAGTAGAGGCATTCCACTTGCACAAACCCTATCTGACAATATTAATAAATTCGCAAATATAACTATTCCTGTTGGAAAACTAGATATTACATTATATAGAGACGACTTAACAGCCGTTGCAGATTCTGCTGTTGTTAATTCTTCTGAGATCAACTTCCCTATTACAGGAAAGGATGTGATTCTTGTTGATGATGTAATTTATACAGGAAGAACTATAAGAGCTGCAATTGAAGCTATTTTTGCTCTAGGTAGACCTAATAGAATAATGCTTGCTGTTCTTGTAGATAGAGGACATAGAGAACTTCCAATAAGGGGCGACTTTGTTGGAAAGAATGTACCAACAGCTCATCATGAATTAATTGCCGTTAATGTAGATTCCATTGATGGCAAAACAAATGTTGAACTTTGGGAAAAATAATATTGATATAAAAATAAAACATATATAAGGAGTTTTCGTATGAAACTTATTTACAACGTTGAAGACAAGCCAAAATTTAATAAGCTTTTAGTCTTCGCATTCCAACAAGTCCTTGCGATTTTAGCTGCAACTATTGCAGTTCCAACAATCATTGGACTTCCAACACAAATTCCAGCTGCTATTTGCGGTGCTGGTATTGGTACACTTGTGTACCTATGTTTCACAAAGTTTAAGAGCCCAGTATTCCTAGGCAGTTCATTTGCATTCTTAAGCCCTCTTGGAGTAGCTTTAGCATTTGGTTACTGTGGAATTATCGTAGGTTCTATATTAGCTGGTCTTGTTTACGTAGTTATTGCTTTAGTTGTTCATTTTGTAGGAACAAAGTGGGTTTCTAAATTAATGCCACCTGTAATCATCGGACCAACAGTTGCTTTAATCGGTTTATCTTTAGCTGGTTCAGCTATGGGTGATATCGTTAAGGCTAATGGTGATGCTTTAAATGGAAGCTACAACCTAATCGCACTACTAAGTGGTTTAGTTGCTTTCGTTACAATCATCATCTGTTCAGTTCAAAACAAGAAGAAGGGATTAAAGTTAATTCCATTCATCATGGGTATCGGAGCAGGCTATGCAGTTGCTGCATTTTTCTCAATCTTCGGATATGCTTGTCATTGTGATTACTTAAAGATTGTTAACTGGGATCCAATCGTTAACAACTTCGTAGATGCAGAAGGAGCATTTGTTGGTATTAAGGCATTTGTTAACTTCCCTGACGTTGCTATCTTTGAAGCTGTTAAGGAAATCAGAACTGGCGAAGTTACAACTGGTGGACAATTATTAAATTGGGCTGGTGTAGCTGAAGTTGCTTTAGCATTCATTCCAGTTGCTTTAGTAGTATTCGCAGAACATATCGCCGACCACAAGAACTTAGGTTCTATTATTGAAAGAGACTTAGTAGAAGGCGAACCAGGATTAAAGAACACATTACTTGGTGATGGTGTTGGTTCTATCGCTGGTACAATCTTAGGTATCTGCCCTAACACAACATATGGTGAATCAGTAGGATGTGTTGCTATTACAAGAAATGCTTCTGTTAGAACAATCGTAGTAGCTGCTTGTATGTGTATCGTTCTTTCATTCTTAAGCCCAATCATGGCATTATTAAGAACTATTCCTTCATGCGTAATGGGTGGTGTATGCCTAACATTATATGGATTTATCGCCGTATCAGGATTAAAGATGTTTAAGGAAATCGACCTTGGCAACAACAAGAACTTATTCACAGTATCTGCAATTCTTATTGCTGGTATCGGTGGATTAGCTATTAAGATTCCATATGCTACAGTTGAGGGTATTGTTTCAAAGACTATCACAATCACATCTATTGCTACAGCATTAATTTTAGGTATCTGCACATATGCTCTTATCAACTTCATCGAAAAGAAAGAAGCTGCTAAGGGAATTTCTAGCGAAGATGGAGATACATCAATGCTTACAGAACCTATTTCTACAAACTCTACTTATGAAGTAGGCGCAACCGATGCTCCAGCTGCAGAAGAAAAGAAAGCCTAATCTTTCTTAAGCGAATTTCAAATG
>DFIJ01000066.1 GCA_002372775.1 Christensenella sp. UBA3700 | reverse complement strand
CATTATATTCATTTTTAGGCTGCCAACTATTTAAAACATGGAATAAATGACCCAAAAGATAGTCAAGGGTATAGATCTAGATATCAAGATTTATATGAAATTCATGAAGAAATAAAAACTAATAGCTCTTACAAAGGGCAAGGTAAAAAAGCTTAGGAATTAGAGCAAAAATTAAATTCTTTTTACACAGAACCGCATACCCTACCAAGTGGAGAAAACTATGATGAAGAGTTAAAAAAATATTTGCTAGGTGTAATAGGTAATGTTACTGATAATATTACTTTAGATATAGGTAGGTTAGAGGCTAATTATAACACTCCAGACCTATACTTGTAGAGAGGTAAAGGTGCAGACAAATTAATGACAGATGTATTAAAACAGCAATCTACCATTAAAGTTTCTACTTTGTCGAGAAATTTGAAAGAGTTAAAGCAGGTTTTAATAAATTTGACTAAAAGTCCTATGATGGATAAAAATAGCTTATTGTATTCTGGTGAACTTGACAAAAGATATGAAAAAGCAGTTGCTGCATTTAATAAAGTATCTTATGAAATTTATAGAGCTGATGGAGAGCTACGCACAGAAGCTAGAATGGGTACTATGGGAGGAGGAGCTGGAAAAACATTTAGCTTAGATAAAACAAAAGGTAAATATGCTGGAATTATTAAAAATTTCCAAGAAGCCTATATGGAATTAAGACAATATATGCTTCAGGTTCAATCTATGATAGAAGGTAAACTGGGAGAATATGGAATAGCGGGAATTTTAGCAGCACTAGAGTGTACCACCTTGAAAGATCTTAAGGACGTTTTAGGACAATTGCAATTGGGCAAAACTTCTAAAAATAATTCTATAGCAGTAACAGGTGATGTAAGTAGTCGTAAAGTCTTGCTTCAGTCTAATTTATATATAGGTACTGGAGGGACTGAAAAGGATGCAAAAAATTTTATAAATGAGTTAAATAAGGCACAGAGTAAAAGCGAAGCTAAGTTTGCTAGATATGCCACTGAAGTTGACAAAGATGGCAACATAGTAGCGGCCACCAAAACACAAGATAAAGTAGATTTAACTTTTACTTTTCGTGATGATGATGAAAATTATAATCTATCTATTAAAAATTATAATTTTGATTCTTTTAATACAATTACTTTACATACAGGTAATTTATTGCGTTTAATTCAAGATTATCATGTTTTTATTAATCATTTATTAAATATATTTCCTGAAAGATCTCCTCAAGAAGGTAATAATGCTAATTTGTCCGGCTATGCTACTGTAGCAGAAAGAATTTTAAAAGAATTGATCGCTTATAAAGGTTTAACTGGTGGAGTAAATGCAATGATGAGTGATGGTTCTATACAAAAAACGGCTGAAGTCAATTAGTTCGTAGTGAACCAAAGAACAAAAAATAAGGTGCGGTTTAAGGTTTATGATATAAAAAGTCTTATGTCAACTTTATTACGAGATTCTGATTTGATTAATGTTAATTATACTAAAAAGTTAAATAGTATACCAAACCATTATGAAGAAGATGAAGGAAAAAGAGATATGAGTTTAGCTTATAAAAGGGCTAGAAAAATGGTAGTAGAGTTCGCTCGAATAGGTATTACGGCAAAAATCAAAAAAGAAGCCTTACGTTGACAAATAAAAAATTTTATGTTATAATATATGTATATAATATGAGTTAAAGGAGGTCATAATAATGACATTTGAAATTACCAATAACCTTCCAGAAGATAAGATTATCACAGTCGATGGTCAAGAGATTACAGTTAGACAGTACGTCCCCATCGCGGAAAAGCTAGAGGCTATACAGTCTATCCTTAGCCTTTGCTTAAACTCCGAAACAGGTCTTTATCTTCCTGGTCATGTAACAGTATTTAAGTATCTGTATCAGTTCTATCTCTATACGGATATTGAGTTTAAGCCAGAAGATAAGGATAACCCTATGGCATTGTATGATGCACTATACAATAGTCCTCTGGCCGCGCACGTTATAGCTGCTCTTCCCATTGCAGACATTTCTGATTTCAATGTCCTTTTGGAAGATTTTATCGCTCAATTTGAGATGTATCAAACCTCAGCTTATGGAATTCTTGATAGCCTAAGCAAGGATTATAAAAATCTTAATTTTGATATTGATGAACTTCAGAAGAAGCTTACCAATAAGGAAAATATTAAGTTGGTGGATGAAATTGTAACGAAGTTGGGCTAAAATAACTAATTTTCTATATTGATTTTTTAAATTATATAGAAGTAGATAAAAACATATAACCCCTCTACTTTAAAATGAAGTAGAGGGGTTTTTCTTTTTATAAAAACCGGAGAGAAAGGAGATAGTAAATGGCAAAACAATTAAATATTAGTTTAAATATTCAAGCTAATACCGAACAAGCGAAGCGCGAGATGGCTATTCTGCAAAAACAGCTAGAAAAATTAACTACTAGTCAATTTGGCACTGGTTTTGGAAGTGATTTTACCAAAAATATAACAAAAGCCAAAGGCGAAGTCGCTGATTTGCAAGCTAAATTACAAGCAGCTTTTAATGTTAATACAGGTAAGTTGGATTTTACCAAATTTAATGCCAGTATTACTGCTAGTGGAAAAAGTTTAAGTAATTATGCTGCAACTTTAACAAGTTTAGGCCCAGAAGGTGAGAAAGCTTTCATGCAACTCACTAGAGCTGTGGCGCAATCCGAGATACCAGTAGTAAGGGTTAATAAGCTGTTTAAAGAGCTTGGTACCACACTCATGAATACAGCTCGCTGGCAGATTTCTTCCAGTATATTGCACGGCTTCATGGGGGCTTTGCAGACAGCTTATGGTTATGCGCAAGATTTAAACCGAAGCTTAAATGATATTCGTATAGTAACTGGTTATAGTGCCAATGCTATGGCAGATTTCGCAGAGCGTGCTAACAAAGCCGCGCAAGCTCTTAGCACTTCGACTACGGCATATACCGATGCTGCTTTGATATTCTATCAGCAAGGTTTAAGTGATGAGCAGGTGGAAGCTCGTACTAATGCTACCATTAAGATGGCTAATGTAACGGGTGAAAACGCTGAGCACGTGTCTTCTTATATGACTGCCATTTGGAACAACTTTGACGATGGTTCCAAGAGTCTTGAATATTATGCAGACGTTATGACAGAACTCGGTGCGCGCACTGCTGCTTCGTCCGAGGAAATTGCCGAAGGTATGGAGAAATTCGCCGCCGTAGGTAATACCGTAGGATTAAGCTATGAATACGCGGCTGCCGCTGTAACAACGGTTGTAGACAAGACAAGACAGTCCGCCGATATTGTAGGTACTTCGTTTAAAACTTTATTCGCTCGTTTAGAAGGTTTGAAATTGGGCGAAACCTTAGACGACGGTACAACATTAAATAAATATTCACAAGCTTTGGCTGCTGTTGGTGTTAATATCAAAGACCAGAATGGCGAACTTAAGGCTATGGACCAAATCTTGGATGAGATGGGTGCAAAATGGAATACCTTATCCAACGAGCAACAAGTAGCTTTGGCACAGACTGTTGGTGGTGTAAGGCAGTATACACAGCTTATTGCTTTGATGGAACATTATGACGCTTTCCAACAGAACGTACAATATGCGCGTGAGTCTGAAGGAACTCTCCAACAGCAACAAAACATTTATGCTCAATCTTGGGAGGCTTCTACTGATAGAGTTAGAGCTGCTTGGGAGGCACTTTATCAAGATATTATAAAAGATAATTTCTTTATTGAATTAAATAATGGTTTAGCCGATTTCCTAGGAGGAATAGATAAACTTGTAGATTCCCTTGGGGGAGTAAAGGGTGTACTTACAGTTCTTGCTCCAGTCTTTTGGAAGATGTTTGGTGATACTGCCATTAGGAGTGTCAAAGATTTAGCCTATTCTGTTAGAATGATGTTCCCTAGGCAGAGAGAGAAAGCAGAAAAAGAAAGAACTAAGTTCTTGGCGGGGGCGCAGGAAGAGGTAGCCGCACGTTATAGAAGTAGAGGCGATGAAACGGGCGCGGTTGCTTTTGAAACCCAGCAAAAGAATACTGAGTTACTGGCCCGCATGAAGGGTAAAGTAAATGAAGCTGACTATCGTAGTTTAGAGATACAGAATGAGCAAAATGAAGCATTAACTCAATCCATTCGTAAGCGGGAAGAAGAATTAGCCTTAGCAGAAAAAAAGGAAGAGGCCGCTAAGAAAGAGTTAAATCTAGCCGCTACAACTCAGGTAAAAAATCTAGTTGGAAGTGGAGTGCTTAATAAGCTAACAGGCCAAGATGTTAATCAACTTAAAAGCGTAAAACAAGTTTATACATTTTCACAAGGTGCTGATGCTTTTGGAGAAGTAACGGGAGATGCTACTTCTTAGGCTACTAGAGTAAAAGACTGGTTGGCTAATAATAAAGAAGTTATCGGCGGAGATCCTCTTACTGAAAAAATACAAGCAAAGATAGAAGAAGTTTTAAACGCTGATGAAGAAAAAGCACAGCAAAAAGCAATAGAACTTGCGCAAATATTTTCTCTTGAACCCGGATCTCCTTTGGGCGATTTTATAAGTAATAAACAAAAATATTTAAATAACTTAATTAAAGAGGCTTATCAAAAGCAACTTCAGGATGAGCGAGAATCAGCTTTAGAGTTATTCAAAGAGGAAGCTAAGAAGAAAGGTTTTACAACTGTAGAGATTAAAGAGGCTGAATCTCTAGAAGCCGCTGAAGAGGCTATGGAAACTTTTGATGATAGTAAAGAAAAAAAAGAACTTATAAATAATCTTAAAATACTTAAAACAGAGGCAGAAAACTCTGCCAAAGAATGGATAGAGGATATTTATGGTGATTATTAGGATGCGGCAACAGAAGCTGGAATACGAGCAGGTGAGTCTACAAAATTAAGACAAGATATACAACAAGGGCGAGATGAATTAGAACAAAATTCAAATGCAATGGCGGAAACAGCTGCTTCAATGGAATTAAGAGAAGCGCTTAATAATGCTCCGACCCAAATTTTTAATAATTTAACTCAATCAGTTATGGGGCTTACTGCTGCTTATACACAACTTACTAGTATAGCCAATATTTGGCAGCAATAGGAAGAAGGAGAAATTAGTATCGGTCAGGCTTTGGCCCAAACTTTTACAATTATAGTTTCTTTAGTGCCAACTGTTATTTCCGTCCTTAAAAGCTTTCAACAGATAAATGAAATTAATAATTTATTAACACAAAAAGACACTATTAACAAAACAATTAATACAGTGGCCACTGAAGCTAATGCTGCCGCCATCGCAGGTAATACTGTTATTACTGAAGGTAATACTATAGCTAAAGAAAAAAATATTGTAGTCACTAAAGCATTAATTATAACTAGTAGTCTTTTGGCGATTGAATTAATTGGACTTGCTGCTGCTTATTAGGCATTAAAAAAAGCTTCTGAGGCAGCAGAAGAAGAAGCAAAAAATTTCCACCAAAAAGCAGAGGATATAAAAGCTTGGAGAGAAGAAAATAAAGCTATCCTTGAACAAATAGAAGCTTTTAAGGATTTAGAGAATAGATATGAGAAAGGTATCTCTTCAAGAGAAGAATATAATCAATCTATTTTAGAAACTGCCGAAGCTCTTGGAATAGAAAATGCACGAATTTTAGCAAATAATGATGCTTATGGTTTATTACAAGATCAAATAGAAGCTGAAGCTGAAGAACGTAAAAAGCAACAGCGTGAAAATAATCAATCAGAAACTTATTCTCTTGTTGGGCAATTCAACATGGGAGTTAAATCTAAAGATTTTATTACTCAAACTTTAAATGATTAGTTTGGTAATCGATCTGGAGATAATTTTAGTTATTTTACAGCTAATCGCAATGGTCTTTTAAACTCTACCAATGCTTATGAGTCTAAATTCTTGACAGATTTAGAGGCTTTAGGTCTGTCTGGTATAACTGTAGGATCTAATGGTTTTGATATTAATACCGATTGGATGACTACTCAAGAATTTTCTAAGTAGGTCGATTTTATAGCTGAAGCTATTAATAATCCGGAGTATGGTGGAACAAATAATGATTTATTAAAAACTTTAGGCGCTAGTATTGATGATTGGGGAGCCTATTCTCAGCAAGTTGCTGAGGCATTGGATGAAGAATTAGCGATAACAACTGAAGATATTATTGCGGCTAATGCTTATGGTTTAACTGATGACACTACTATAGGTAAATTTGTTACAGACTTAAGCACAATGGTTGAAGCTTATGCTGAAAACTATTTTGGTGGAGATAAAGAACTCGCAGAGCAATATATTTCTGCTGGAATGGCTCAGTATGGCGGAGAGGCATATAATCAATAGAATATTTTAAAATCTGCAACTCAATTATATGGTGGTTCAGTTACTGAATTGGCTAATAAAATTAGTCAGTATTCTGAAGCAGATCAAGAAACTATTTTTAATGCTTTAAAGAAATAGCCTGAAATAGCTATGGCCGCTTTAACCTCATCAACAGTAAATACGATAGATTTTATAGAAACTACTGTTAATGGAATAGATATTACTAATTTTGAATCTTCTTTTAGAAGAATTCAAGGTATTCTTGATGAGTTAAGTTTTGGTGCTACTTATACAGCCGATGATATGGATAAATTAGTTAAGAAACTTTATGGAGAAAATGGTATACCAACTCTTGAAGATTTCTTAGAAGAATTTCCTGGTTTATTTACGGAAATGGCTGATGGTGTATATGTAGTTACTGGTAATATTTTAGAAGCACAAGAACAAATATTTGAAAAAACTGCTAATGATGCTTATGCTGTTTTTGAGAAAGTCAATAATACAGATTATGATCAATTAGTGAATGATCTTACTGGTGGTTTAAGTTTAGAAGAATATATAACAGAACAAACAGAAAATAAAACTAACGCAGAAGCTTTAATAGAAATGTTAAATACAACATTAGAAAATGATAAAGATTTAGGATTTAGTGCTTATGATGCGGCTCGTGCATCTACTTAGGGATATAATTTAGATAGGGGATCTAATAAAGTTGCTAGTGTTAGTATAGATTATTGGAATGAAGTTGCTGGAGTTACAAGCGAAGAATTAAAACAGTATTATAGTGACTTTTTAAATTCAGATTTTAATAAAAATATTTATTCACAAGAAGATGCTATTAATGCTTTTCAAAGCTATTTAGAATCTTATTCTCAGATGTCTGATAGTGAACGACAACTTTTAGAGAATGATATAGCAGATCAACAACAGATAGTTGATGCAGCTAATGTAAATTTAGCTTCAGCTAGCGCTTTAGAAACGGAAATAGCTAATGCTCAAGAGATATTGACAAAAGGTAGCGCATAGGCTGAAGATCAATTAGTTACAGAATATACTACTTATGAGCAGTTACAAGATTTGGTCGCTAGAGGTTTGGTATCTGCTGAAAAAGCTGAAAAATCTTGGGCGGCTGCTGCTGCACGTTCCGCGCAAGTTCTTGGTATTAATAATGAAGAATTAGCTAGCTATGCTCACTATCTTGAAGTAAATAATCAATATCTTGAAGGTGAAGCTGAAAAATCTATGCAAGTAGCCTTGGCTTATGAGCGTATCGCTACTGGTCTTGGTGATTTAACTGATAATTTTGCAGATTATAAAGCTATTATGTCTTCTGCGGGTAGTGATACTGCTGAATACGCTGAAGCTATTACTAACATAGAAAAAGATTTACAAAATCTTTTTAATACTGATGAAGATATAGATCAAGATTTTATTACTAAGTATATGGATACCATTGAGAAAGCTGCTAATGGTAGCGCTGATGC
>DFIJ01000124.1 GCA_002372775.1 Christensenella sp. UBA3700 | reverse complement strand
CATCCTTTGCATTATGTGTAAACGCCGCAATGGATATATCTGCTGCTAATTATGCACTTAAGATGGCTATCGATGTTGAAAACTTATCAAAGACATCTGGTTATCAAGAAAGAATTGCAAGTTATGAGAATTTAATTAACAATCTTCCTGAATATACATATGATGAAACTGGTGCAATTAAAGAATGGTGCGCTAATGGTTTTGAAGATGATAATTCACATAGACATATAAGCCACCTATACTGCGCATGGCCAGCATTTGAATTAGATGGAAATGAAGAACTAGCAGCTGCTGTAAAGCAAGCTCTTGTAAACAGAGATGAAGACGCTGTATTATCTGAAGCTACACAATCTCATGGTTGGTTACATAGAGGTTTAGTATATGCAAGACTTGGCGACGCTGAAGGTGTTAATTATTGCTTATATCAATTACTTCATAGTCAATTGCAATATACTTCATTTATGACAGACCATAATACTAATAGAAAGTCTAGAGCATATTGTACAGACTCTGCATTTGGTTTAATTGGTATTATTGATGAAATGTTGTTGTATTCAACACAAGAAACTATTGAAGTATTACCAGCCTGCCCTAGCACTCTAAGCCAAGGTTCATTTACAAATCTTCGTGCAAGATGTAGAGCTAATGTTTCATGTACTTGGAACAATAAAAAGGCAAGTGTAACAATTAAGTCAGATATCGCTCAAACAATAAAAGTTAAATATGGCTCTACAACAAAAGAAGTTAAATTTAACGCAGGCGAAACAAAGAGCATTAATTTCTAATTAAATTTACAATTTATTTATAGAAATTAGTGGACTTTATAGCAAGATATAACAATAATATTATTATCTTGTTTAGAGGCGTTTTATGTACTTTGATTTATTTGGCGTTCATATGAATACACTAGCCCAAGTTTTTGACTTGATTGGCTTTATTATAATTGGTATTGCATTCTTCCAAAAGAAGTATGGTTATATCATTACTTGTATTGTTGCATACTTTATGTTTATTGCGGAATCAATTGTTCTACTTGCTATGGATGGAACAAATGCATGGGCAAACATTATATGCACAACAACGGGTATAGTACGTAATGTATTAATGATGTTTTTCCTAAAGAAATGGAATAAAGAAGTTCCTTTCTGGATGGCAGTCGTATTAATGGTTATTACATGGTGTGCAAACATTCCATTCTTTGAAGATTGGCCAACATACATCTCTTGTGTTGCCCTAACGGTTTGTACATTTACTGCTGTTAATAAAAACTACTATGTATTAAAAGCTGGTGCTTTCTTTAATGAAGCTGTACAAATTATCTACTATATTTATATCGGTGGATATTTCGGAGCAGTAAGAGAAGCAATACTATCTGGAATAGTACTTGCATCAGTTGGAGTTATGATCTATAACGACATAAAGGCAAAGAAAGCTAAACAAAGTGAACTATTAACAGAAACTAATACAACAATAACAAAAGAGAATTAATGTAAAGCACTTGTAAAGTGAATAAAAATAAAATAAAATAATCTTCGATAAGGAAGGTTATTTTTTTATCTAAAATACGAGTTTAAAAGAAGGTTATTTATATGAACTACTTATTATCTTTAGATATTTGGGGAACAAACCCAGATACTTATGGCTCTTATATCTATAAGGCCCCACACCTAGTGTCTATGGCTATCTTTATAGTAATGTTAGCAGGCGTTTTAGTAGGTGTTTATTATTTAGCAAAGAAATCTGAAAAGCACTATCAAACATTCTTAAAATGTTTCGCTATTTGGATGTTAGTATTTGAAATTGTATGGAGAGTTGTATTCTTAATCCTTGGCGATGAGAAAACAAATATCGATTATCCTTGGTATCCTGCATATCCTTGCAATTTAAATGCTATCCTAATCCCTATTGCCGTTCTTTGCAATAGCAAAACAATGAAGCATATGTTCTATGTGTTTGGTATTGTAGGTGCAGTTCTTATGATGGTATATCCAACAGATATCTTTACTCAACCATACATCGCATTGCCACCAATAAAGAGTTTAGTACAACACTGGAATCTATTCGTAATCCCATGTGCAGAAATCTTAACTCATCACTACAAAGTTAGATTTAGAAACTATTGGGTTGCATGGCTTGGAATGCTTGTTCACGTAATTAATTCAACATTCATTACTTGGTTTTTAAACAAGATTGTTGGAGATAGCGTATTCCCTTATCTTGACTACATCTTCTTTAGATTCTTTGGTGATACTGAACCAGGATATGTTATTGTTCCTGCTGTTGGTACACTTGTTATGGGAGCAATCTTCGCATTATCTGATATTAAAGGATTTAAGGCTTGTATGGCACAAGGAAGAGATTTTATTAAGAACTATAAATTAGACGATGAAGAAGTTGATAATAAAGAAGAGGAATCTAATAATTAGTATTAAAAAGTATTAATAATGAAAGGCGGAATTAATTTTCCGCCTTTTTTAGTACCATTAAATATTTGTTATCTGTATCTATTTCTTTCTCCATTATAAACTTATCTTTATACAATACATATTCATCTTTTGGAGATTTTAAATGTCTAGAAACGTTTGCCGCAAACGCTGCGTGATGATTATCTAAACAAACTCTTCCCATGCTATGCAAGATTACAAGATAACCCTCTTTCTTTAACAGAGAATGTGCCTTATTGACAAAACCATCTACATCTAAAAAATGCGGATATGCATTAAAACATACAATAGCATCAAATGGTTCATCTTCGTATTCATAAAAGTTTGCTACTTTAAAATCGATATCCACACTATTATGATTCTTCATAGCATTCTTTATCATATTGTCAGATATATCAATTGCTGTAACTTTACTTTCTGTTACTTCTTGTAATAGCTCACTAATAATACCAGTACCGCAAGCAAGGTCTAGAACTCTCATTCCCTTTTTAAGGGGAATAAGAGCTAGTAAACCTTTTAGATCATTTAATGTTTCTGTCTGATAATCATTCCAATTATCAGCTCTTTCATCAAAAAACTCTTTAACTTTATTCATTTGTGTAATTCTCAAATGTAGCAGCTAAATCTAACTTTCTTAATTCACCATACTTTGCTGTGATTTCAGAATAGAAAGTTTTTCCTAAGAACTTAGTAAAGATTTCATCAGCCTTTGTTGCGATGTTAACATCACTAAATGCTTCTGGATATACAACTGAAGCAACATAATAAGCATCAACATATAAGATTTCAATATTTGTATAA
>DFIJ01000157.1 GCA_002372775.1 Christensenella sp. UBA3700 | reverse complement strand
CTAACTCCTGCTTCTTCGTTTTCAAATATTAATTTTCTGTTATTTTCTTTAATTGATGGACATGGGAAACCTGCTTTTTCAAACATGTCATATACTTTTTCTCCAAGTCTTCCCTTTGGTAATGCAATATTTAACATTATTTATTACCTCCAAACTTTACTACTTCCCTATATGTGTATTTGTTTGTCAATACTTTTTCTGCCTTAACAACCTTACCTTCGTCAGCTATAGATAAAACTAATTTACCAACTTCAAGAATGTCATCACCATCTTTGTATAGAACTACAACATCTACATCATATTCTCTTTGACAAGCATTTAATCTTTCTAATAAATCAAGATATACAGCAAATCCTACAGCTCTTGATTTTCTCTTCATTTTATCCATTAATTTATCGTATTGACCACCAGATAAAACGCTATCTGGAACTCCTTCGATAAATCCTTTAAATACTATTCCGTTATAGTAACCCATAGCATTAACTACAGAGAAATCAACTCTTAGGATATTACCAATAGGTGTCTTAGAAACAGCATTAATAACATTTTCAAATGTAGCAAATGCCTTCTTTGCAGATTCAGTTTTTAAAGATGCCTTTATAACTGGTAATACTTTGCTTGGTTCACCATATGTTGAAATGAATAATTTTAATTCATCAATAATATCTTGAGATACACCACTATCTTTACATATCTTTGTTAGTTCATATGAGTTCTTTTCAGAGATACATTGAATTAAGCTCTTTCTAATAGATTGATCATCAATTTTATCTAATATTTCAGTAATTAAATCTAAACATGAAACATCTAGAACTACTCTATCTGATAACTTAGTTAAGCTCTTTGCAGCCAAATATAGAACTTCGCAAAGTGTATAGTCATCAACATCGCCGATACTCTCTAAGCCTACTTGCATAATCTCTTTAAATGCATCAGTTCTTTTAGATACTCTATATACGTTTTCATTATAGAAAACCTTTTGAACAAAGCCTGGAATATCTTGTGTGTTCTTAATAATAGATAAAGTAACGTCTGGCTTTAGGGCCATTAATTTACCATTTGTATCTGTAAATGTAATAACTCTATCTGATGTTAAGAAAGATTTATTTCTTACATATGTATCGTATTCTTCGAACTTATTCATCTTAAATTGCGAATAGCCATACTTGGTGTATAGCTCTCTAAGTTCAAATATTATCTTTTCATCACTCTTTAAAACGTCATTATTGATATTCATACTATTTATCCTTCTTCTCATTTAGCTTGCTTATTGCCATTTTGTATCCTTCTGAATAATTTAAGCATTTAGATACCCTACTAATTGTGGCACTAGATATACCTATCTTTTCTGATACCTCTTGATAATGTTCCCCTTGATTAAGCATAATGGCAGCATCAAAACGTTGAGCCATATCCTTTACTTCCTTGACTGTACAAAGATCCTCAAAAAAGCTATAACACTCTTCTAGATTATCTAGCTTCATGATTACCTCGAAAAGTCTATCGATTGAATCTGATTTAATACTTATCATATAAACATCTCCTCTTTAGTTCTTTATCAATTTATCACTTTATCGTAGTAAAGTCAAATAAAAATACGCACGATTATAAAATATTTATAATTCAGCAAGAAATGGGCTATCTATAACCTAGATTTTACACAAAAACCCGCATTTATTGTTTAATTAAGTTTTTCTTTAAGTAAAATTTAGTTTTCTTTAGGATAATTTGAGTGTACAGAGGAGATAGTATCAAATCTTCATAAAAATGTTTTCATATAAAACCCGATCGGATCTAACCCGTCCGATAAAAACCCTAAAAAACTCCGAATGAAAATAGCTAGCATCCCAGTGCTAGCTATTTTCCATTTATATCGATAATTATTATTAACCTAAAGCGATATCTAAAGACATCATTAAAATGAATCCAATAATAAATGACCAAACGCCATGATGTCTATTACTATCCCCTTTCATCTCTGGTATCATTTCTTCTGCTATTACGAATAACATACAACCAGCAGCAAATGCTAATGCCCATGGCATAATGATTTCAATTTGCATTGCTAAAAATAATCCAAGAACAGCAGCTATTGGTTCAACAGCACCTGAGCCTAGACCAAACCAAAATGATTTCCAAGTACTGTTTGTTTCACCTCTTATAGACAAAGCTACTACAGCACCTTCTGGAATGTTTTGAATACCAATACCAACAGCAAGCATTAAAGCTCCAGATAATATAGTTCCTTCTGATGCACCTTGTTGACCAGCAAGTAATCCAAAATATGCAATACCTACAGATAATCCTTCTGGAATATTATGAATTGTTACAGCTAAGAACATCTTTCCTCTTTTTCCTAAAAGATTTGTCTTAAATCCTTCTTCAGTAGCATTATCTCCATCATTGTGAATATGAGGAACTACTTTATCTATTACCCAAATAAAGCCAGAACCTACAGCTATTGATATAGCAATAATTAGCCAAGTTGGCATATAATCAACAGATGCGTCTAATGCTGGTAATACTAGTGAGAATATAGCAGCAGATAACATAATACCTGATGCAAATCCTAAGAATATTTGATTAACTTTTTCTGATATTGTCTTACCCTTGTAGAAAAATACAAAAGATGCACCAATTCCAGTGCAAACAAATATAAGTCCAATACCAATAATCGCGCTAAGCGTTGGGCTCATTTTATGCCTCCAATATAAACCATTTCTTTACGACAAAGATACTAACACTATATAGTTAATATCTCAACTTATTTTTCCAATATTTGCTTTAATGTTTGCATTAACAACTTAACATTTATAGGTTTTGCAACGTGTCCATTCATTCCTGCATTCAATGCATTCTTCTTATCTTCATCAAATGCATTAGCAGTCATAGCAATTATAGGAATCTCCCTCTTTTGTGAGTTCATTCTTCTAATTGTTTTTGTTGCTTCATATCCATCCATGTTAGGCATTTGAATATCCATTAATACAACATCAAAATACCCTACTTCATTTCCTCTTATCTTCTTTATTACATCAAGACCATCTTGTGCTCTTTCTACAACAAAGCCTTCTTCCTCAAGTACCTCTGTAGCAATTTCTGCATTTAAATCATTATCTTCTGCAAGTAGTATTCTCTTCCCCTTAAAGAAGTCTGCACCAAGTGCTTCTTGCTTTTCTTTTTCTATTGAAGCAACAACAGAACTTGGCACCAATTTAAATGTTAGAATAACACTAAAACTTGTTCCTTTACCAAGTTCACTTTGAACTACTACGCTGCCGCCCATTAAGTCTATAATCTTCTTTGTTATAGGCATTCCAAGTCCAGTACCAACAATCTTACTTTCAGTTGTTGTTTTCTCTCTTGTAAACTCTTCAAATACGTGAGGTAAGAATTCTTTAGACATACCCATACCAGTATCTGATATAACAAATCTAAATGTTGCATAGTTTGTAGAATTAGAATTAATCTCATCTACTGCTAAATGAATAGATCCACCATCTTGTGTGTACTTAACAGCATTACTTAAGATGTTTAAGAAAACTTCTCTTAATTTTGTTTTATCTGTATAGATATTGTTATGCTCATAATTAATTGACTTAGTGAAATATAGACTCTTCTTTTTCATTTCACCGACAAATATAGAATCTAATGTATCTATCAGTTCTTTAATAGACCAAACTTCTTGAGATAGTGTTGCTTTACCACTTTCAATTCTTGCCATTTCAAGAACGTTATTAATTAAAGACAATAAATAATCGCTTGATGTTTGAATCTTCTCAATATAATCTTCTGATTTTTCTTTATCATCTAAATGTTTTTCAAGCAGATTAGTAAAACCAATAATTGCATTCATTGGAGTTCTAATATCATGAGACATATTAAACAAGAACTTTGTCTTAGAAGAGTTTGCTAAATCCGCTTGAGATTTTGCAAATGCAAGTTCTTCTTGTCTTTTTGCTTGCTCTCTTGTAACGATAAAAACGTGAATAATACAGCAACCAAGTAAATCGCCTATTGAACAGTATGGTGCTGTTGGGAAAATATACTGAAGTATAGTACAAACAGCCATTATAGATAAGAAGCTAACCAAAGCTAAATAATCTTTCTTAACTTCCTTATTTTTCTCTCTTATAGCAAATACGTCTACGATGATCGCTATCATTAAATACAAAATAAAACTAAATACAAATGCTAAAATTCTATATTTACCTGGAATAAATTCTCCATTATCTGTTACATCAAAAATAAATGGATATATTTGGTTTACAACCAAAACTAATAACTGTGCAACTATAGTTACAATACCAATACTCTTTATTAGTACTCTTTGTTTTAATCTACCATTGAAATATTCAATAATATAATCTAGTGAAATATAAGCAGTGATAACCACTGACACATAATACAAAGTAGTAATTAGTTTTAATAATAAAACACCACCAATATTTGATGATAAGAATGTGCTCCAAATTGTATCTAAAGCTATAAAGAAAATAGACCAGATTAATAAATGTCTGTATGCCCTATCTATGTTTTCACTTT
>DFIJ01000164.1 GCA_002372775.1 Christensenella sp. UBA3700 | reverse complement strand
GCTGACGTTATGTTCTATGAGTTAGACTCTAAGGGCGCTCCTTCTGCTCCAGTTCTTTATCTGGACACTCTTAAGACATCAACTTTAAGCCAGAGCTCCGAAGTTGTTGACGCTAGAGGTGGTAAGGGTAACGTTAAGATTCTTTCTTGGGATACTAATAAAGAGCTTACTCTTGAGCTTGAGGATGCTGTATTTAGTGCTAAGTCTCTTGGTATCATGTTTGGTGGTACTATGGCAGATAATAGTATTAAAGGTCAAGAAGTATTAAAGACTTTAAAGGCAGCAGACATCAATGCTTCTACCGAAACTGGTGAAACTGATTATTGTATTTTTGAACTGAAGGGACAGAAATATTATATCGCAAAGAATAGAGTTACGACTTTTGCATATCTTGCTGGTAGTGCTGTTCCAACAGCTGTAGAAACTCCAGATTGGACCACTAAGAATTTCGATTTTGCTACTTTTGATTTATTAGATTGCACTATGAGTGCTATACCAGCTAGTGCTTCTAATACAGTGGTTAAAAATGGAATTGAAATTAACATTGGTGCCGAGTTTGGTGACAATACTTATTACATCACTGGCGATACTTATGCTAGAAACGTTGCTTCTGGTAAGGATGAGTTCCTGCAGTTCATCATTCCAAAGGGAAAGGTTTCCGCAGAGGATGTTAGTCTGACAATGGAAGCAGATGGAGACCCTGCTACATTCTCCATGACAGTTAACTGCCTGAAGGCTGTTGATGGAACAATGGTAAAACTTGTTAAATATGAGCTGAAATCTAATACGGTTGGCTCTGGTGCTAACAATAAGGGTGTTGCTTCAGTACTTGACCAATATAATAGAGGTACAGAACATATGCCTTGGGATAATCCTAAGTCAATTGTTCAGGGTTCACTTATTGAGGGTGAACCTTCTAATAATACAGAAGACTAATTTAATAAATCAACTTAAATGGCGGAGGGGCGGTAACGTCTCTCCGCTTTTGTTTAGGAGACATATATGGATAATGAATTCGGTATGCAAGAACTGTACTTTGTGCAGTTAAAATCCACTTATCCTATAGAGATAGAAGGAAAAGAAATTGCTGCAGGTGAGGTAATCGCGGCATTTGATAAAATTCAAATTAGTAACTTTCAAGAAATACATAAAGAGGTGGCCGCGCAAGGTGGTTATTATAACCGAAAGTTAGTAGTTTGGAATAGGACTGAGGGAGTAAATTTAATTTTCACACAAGGTATATTTTCAAAAACGCAGTTGGCGCTTATGAATAATACCCGCTTAGTTAATATCGGTGAGAATCAAATTGTACGGATTGCACAACGCGATGAACTTGAAACCGATAGTGAAGGGAAAATTACATTAACCCACGTACCTATAGATTCGTGGATTTTTGTTTATAATAAAGAAACGGGTGAGAAACTGACGAATTTAACTTGGGTTGATAAGACTCAAGCTATACTGCAAACCCCTCTAGTCTATAAGGATGTTATTGTAGATTATGAATATGGATATGATAATGGTGCGGATGTGAGTTTTATTGGTGAAGATGTCTTTGAGGGGTATGTAACTTTAGAGGGACGTACAAGAATTAAAGATGATGTAACTGGTAAGACCCATACGGCAATTATTTATATTCCGAAATTAAAAATTACGTCAGACTTTAATCTCACTTTAGGAACAAATGCGCAGCCAATGGTAGGGAAGTTTAGTGGAACGGCTTTACCGATTGGAAATGCGAAAAAGTCAAAAGCCTTAGAGATATATTACTTGGAAGATGATATAGATAGAGATTCCGAATGGCGTTAATTTTTAATTAACGCTATTTTTTATTGGAGGTAAATATGAGTGACCAGGTTATGACTGTAACCGTAAAAGGTATAGGTGATTTTAGCGACGTCGTCAATAATGTCGGTAGTGTGCAAAAAGCCCTAGCCAAGCTTAAACTACCAGATAAATTAGGTGATGGTTTAAGCAAGAATATTACTGCCTTTTATAAGGAATATGAAAAGTATCAAAAGAAAATTACTGAGGGCGTAAAAACTCAAGGTGATTATAATCAAGTAGAAAAATCTTTAAATAATATGCGTAGTTTATATCAAGCCATTGGTAAGGATGCTCAAAAACTTACTCAACTTGATATGAAAGATATGCTTAATCTGGATACTGGTGAACTTAAAAAGATTATGGACGAGTTAACTAGTGTTGTTAAGCAAATCGGTAGCGTAAAAATTGATACTGCTCCTTTTAATAAGGCTTTTGCTGATATTCGAAATATAACAAAAAACTCTAAAATAACTGGTGATAATGGTTTATTAAATCAGATTATTGGTAGTGTTAATACTGGGCAAATTACACAAGCGAAGAAGCAGTTACAAGAGCTAGAAAATTATGCTAAAAAAGTTGCACCACGTACTACAGAAAGTGGCGCGCGGATGCCAGGAACTTTAAGTACTGAAAAGTACCAACAATTAACTGCGGCAATTGACATTATGAATAAATCTGTTGCTCAAGCTGAGGCGGCAATGAACCCTCTTATTGAGAAACAGAATACTTTACAAAAAGAATTAGACGAGACAAAACAAAAAGCTGCACAAGGGATTAAAAATGAATTTGATGGATATAATCAAGCTAGTGACCAGGTTGAAAATTTAACTGAATCGCTAAAGCGTATGCATCAAGAAGAATTTAGTTTTAATCGTGAGGCTCAAAATATAGATAGACAAATTCAAAGCTATTTTGGTTTGTCACAAATGATTAGAAAAGTTGGTGATATTGCAAAAGATGCATTTGCTACAGTTAAAGAATTAGATGCAGCAATGACAGAAACTGCTGTAGTTACTAACTTTAGCGTTGGTGATATGTGGGATATGCTTCCTACCTATACACAACAAGCTAATCAACTTGGTTCTACTATTAGAGATGTATATGAAGCTGCAACACTGTATTATCAACAGGGTTTAAATACTAATCA
>DFIJ01000062.1 GCA_002372775.1 Christensenella sp. UBA3700 | reverse complement strand
CCTGAGTTTGTTGGTCCAATTATGGAATTATGTCAAAATAAGCGTGGTGTTTATAAGAATATGTCATATCTTGACACATCAAGAGTTGCTGTTGAATACGAGATTCCTCTAAATGAAATCGTATATGACTTTTTCGATACATTAAAATCTAGAACAAAAGGTTATGCTTCTTTAGATTATGAAATTAAAGGATACGAAAGAAGTGAACTTGTAAAACTAGATATGTTATTAAATGGAGAAGTTTGCGATGCGCTATCTATTATTGTTCATAAGGATAGGGCATATGAAAGAGGTAGAAAGATTGCAGAAAAGCTTAAGGATGTAATTCCAAGACAACTTTTCGAAGTACCAATTCAAGCTGCTGTAGGTGGAAAAGTAATTGCAAGAGAAACTGTAAAAGCTGTTAGAAAAGACGTTCTAGCAAAGTGTTACGGTGGTGATATTACAAGAAAGAAAAAACTTCTAGAAAAACAAAAAGAAGGTAAAAAGAGAATGCGTCAATTCGGTTCTGTAGAATTGCCAAGTGAAGCTTTCTTAACAATTTTAAAGTTGGATAGTGATACATAATAATGAAGAGTTTAGGTCTTTATGTACATATACCATTTTGTAAGTCGCGTTGTTTATACTGCGACTTTATTTCATCAAAATTGACCGATGATAGTGCACTAAAATTATATTCACAAAAAGTGAGAGATGAAATCGACATTTTAGGCGAGCAAGGTCTATTTGATAATCATCAGTTAGACACGATTTATTTCGGTGGTGGCACCCCATCATTATTAAAAATCGATTATTTTAGAACTATTCTAGAAAGTAAATTTCTAAATAGGAGATATTCTCTAAAAGAGTTCACAATTGAAGCTAATCCAGGTTCTATAGATTATGATACTATAATTGCTCTTAAAAAATATGGACTAAATAGAGTTTCTATAGGTGTACAATCTTTGAATGATAAGTCGCTAAATGCCATAGGAAGAATACATGATAAAGACAAAGCAATAGAGGCAATCAAGCTTGCAATTAAGGCAGGTGTTGAGGTTAGTGTTGATCTAATGCTGGGGATTCCTTATCAAACAAAAGAGGATATAAAATTCTTTATCGATACTGTTGTTGATCTTGGTGTTAATCATATCTCAATGTATATGCTTTCTCTTGAAGAAGGTACAGCTTTAACAAAACTTGTTGAAGAAGGAAAGCTTGAAGTTGCTTCTGATGATGAGAAAGTAGAACTTTTAGATTACGCATCTTCGTTATTGAAAGAAAAAGGTCTTTATAGATATGAGGTTTCTAATTTTGCTAGAAAAGGCAAAGAGGCAATTCATAATACAAAATACTGGAGACTTGAAGATTATATAGGAGTAGGCGTTGGTTCACATTCGCTTGTAGATAATAAGAGATTCTATAATCCAGATAATTTTGAAGATTACTATGCGTGCATTAATAGAAAAGAATTAGCGCATATAAAAGAAGAAGATTTAACTGAAAGTGATGTAGAAGAAGAATATATCATGCTTGCTTTTAGATTATCTGATGGAATAAATCTAGTAGATTATAAGAATAAATTTGGAATAGATTTTGATGAAAAGTATAAAAATCAAATTAATAAATATAATAAATTTTTAAATATTAATAACAATAATATATCTATAAAAGAAGAATATTTATCTGTTATGAATTCAATTGTAGTAGATTTTCTTTCCTAAAATTTCAATTTTGATATAAAAACACTTTACTACTCTATCGAAGTAGAGTATAGTATAGATGTTATTAATTATAGGAGAAATAGTTATGAAGAAAGTAGTTTTATCTATTTTAGTAGTTATTATGATTGTAACTTGCGTCTTTGCAGCTGTAGCTTGCTCAAAGGATAGTTATATTTACGTAGTAGAAGGCGGTTCTGCTGGTGAAGATTATGCAAAAGAATATGTTGCTGCCTTTGGTGGTGAAATAGTTACTTTTGAAGCTCAAAAGAGCATTTTTATGGAATTAGTATCAGGAACTGCTGATATTGGTTTTATGGATGTAATTATGGCTAACTATTATGTTAGTGCAGAATCTGCAACATATAGTGGAAAAATCGAAATAGTAGATGCTGGTATTCCTGATGAATCATTTGCTGTTGGTTTTAGAAAGGAAGACACATATTTAGCATACAAATTTAATATGGCTTTATATCAATTACAAGAAGATGGAAAGATTAATGAAATTGCAGAAAGATATAATCTAAAAGATCAATTAATAGTTATTGAAGAGCCTGTAGCCCCACAAAATGCTGATCAATCTTCATGGACATATGTTCAATCAAATGGTTTTAAAGTAGGTTATACTGTTTATGCTCCTATTGCTTTCCCAGATACAAAGAATAATTTAATTGGATTTGATGTTGATTTGGCTAAAGCTGCTTGTGAAAAATTAGGAATTTCAATTAGCTTTGTTGAAATTAACTGGGATAATAAATTTATGGAATTAAATAGTAAGAAAATAGATGCTATTTGGAATGGTTTCACATACGATTCAGATAGAGCAACAAAAGTTACTTTCTCAAGTTTCTACATGAAAAATAAGCAAGTAGCTGTAGTTAAGGCTGGAAGAAAGGATATTGTAAAGAATTATTCTGAAATTTCAAAATAATAGAATATAGGGAAGATACTACCCACATTATGGATAGTATCTTCATTTTTTAAGGAATTAAAATGAGTTTTGCTAATGTATCACTAGCTTTATTAGAGGGATTTGGATTAACATGTTTGTTGTTCGCTTTGACATTAATATTTGCGATTCCTCTCGGCTTAATAATTTCGTTTGGATCAATGTCCAAATTTAAGCCACTTAAAGTCTTAGTTAAAATTTTTATATGGATTATTAGGGGTGTTCCTCTAATGCTTCAAGTAATAGTAGTGTTCTATTTGCCAGGTCTAGTATTTAATTTTCCAATAAAAAATAGGATGTTAGCTGTTGTAATTGCATTTGTTATTAATTATGCTTGTTATTTCAGCGAAATCTTTAGAGCAGGCATAGAAAGTATTTCAAAAGGTCAATATGAAGCAGGTCAAGTGCTTGGTATGA
>DFIJ01000086.1 GCA_002372775.1 Christensenella sp. UBA3700 | reverse complement strand
TACAGGTGGTAATTATTACAAGATTATTGCATCTAGCGATGATATTCATGTAAACAATGAAACAGGCTTCCTTGAAGTTGCAAATTCAGCTTGGATAAAGAGCAGCCCATGGGGACAGGAAGATAACCTATATTATGGTTCAAGCGACTTCACAGCAATGGATCAAAAGAAGATTCAATTAGATGTTGGATATTTGGATGAAACTATTGAAGATTCAGAAATTAAAGCAGATTTAATCGATGCTGACTCTGTAGTTATTGAACAAAAAGATGGATATTATTCAGTATACTTTGAAGCCGATTTAGAAGCTGCAAATAAAGATCGTTACACAACAAACGCATTAAACAATGACAACAGTGGTAAAAACATGCAATACACTAAATTAAAAGTTACATTAGAAATCTGGGACTGCGGTTTAACAAAGTGCATGACAATAGAAGAAGGCTGGTCAGGCAGTGTTGGTTTTGCAATTATGTGGTATGAAGGACAAGCATCATCTAAGTCAACTATCGTATATTCATACTCTGATGCAGATTGCAAAGAATGCACAACAGCAGAATCTTTAAGAAAATCTTTATCATAATCACTTAAAATAATAATATTGAGAAGCTCAGAAGTGGGCTTCTCTTTTTTTACATAAATATAACCATCGCAATTTTTGAGATGTTTTTTCGCAATATTTGAATGTATGAATTTAAAATGAATACTATACTATAGGCGAAAAGAAAAGAAGAGAGAAATTATAGGAGGTATTCAATATGAAGAAGTTTTTACAAGTATTAGCAATCGCAATCCGTTTCTAATTGTATTACGGGGTGACAAAGGAGAAAGATCCTTAAATTATGAGAAGTTAATCATGGGGTTTCCCGTGTCGATATATATGCTCAATCCAATTTTACTTGGGTTGATTTTTTTTATTTTAATAGCTCCATTTCATCAATCCAGATTTTAACAGCAGCATCAGAAGGCATTCTCCAATCTCCTCTTGGAGATAAAACGACAGAACCAACTTTTGGTGCATCTGGAATACATGAACGCTTAAATTGTTGAGCAAAGAATCTCCAATAGAAATTTCTAAGCCATTTATAAATCACATCTCTTGAATATATTCCATTAAATGTATTTAAAGCCATATTAAATACTCTCTTAGGATTAAATCCCCATCTTACGATGTAATATAAGAAGTAATCGTGAAGTTCATATGGTCCAACTAAATCTTCTGTCTTTTGGCTGATTTCACCATCTTTAGCTGGTAGTAATTCTGGAGATACTGGAGTATCTAGAATATCATATAAAGATGCAGATGTTTCCTTACTGTTACATGTATCTGCATAATACTTAACAATATATCTAACTAAAGTTTTTGGAATAGAAGCATTTACTGCATACATCGACATATGGTCACCATTATATGTAGCCCAACCTAAAGCAAGCTCAGATAAATCCCCTGTTCCTAAAACGATACCGCCAGTTTTATTTGCAATATCCATTAAAACTTGTGTTCTTTCTCTTGCTTGACCATTTTCAAAAGTAACATCTAAATTATCCATTGATTGGCCGATATCTCTAAAGTGACTCTTAACAGATTCTGAGATATTAATATCCATAAATGAAGTTCCAAGTCCATTTGCTAATATCTCAGCATTAGACTTAGTTCTTTTAGTTGTTCCAAAACATGGCATTGTAATAGCAATAATATCTTTTCTAGATCTGCCAAGCATATCCATAGCCTTAGCAGCTACAAGTATTGCTAATGCACTATCTAGACCACCAGATAATCCTACAACAACGCTCTTACAGTTGATATGCTCTATTCTCTTTTTCAAGCCACTTGCTTGCATTGTTAGTATTAAATCGCATCTTTCATTTCTCTTTAATTCATCATTTGGAACAAATGGGAATCTATCAAAATGACGAGAAACAATAATATCTTTAGGCTTTTGAGAAAATTCTATAAATCTATATGAATCAACATTAGTGTTAATTGTTGTATTCTTTCTTTGTCTTTCATGTGCAATCTTCTCTAAATCGATTTCACCAACAATCATTTGGTTTTTAAACAATTTAGTTTCAGCAATAAGTTTTCCATCTTCAACGATTAAATTATGTCCCGAGAATACTAAATCTTGAGTTGATTCTCCATCACCTGCTGAAGCATAAACATAAGCGCACTCAAGCCTAGCTGATTGATTAATAATCAAATCTCTCCTATATTCGCTTTTTCCTATTACTTCATTTGAAGCAGATAAGTTAGCAATTACTGTTGCTCCTGCTTGAGCCATAAAACTTGATGGTGGGATTGTTACCCAAACATCTTCGCAGATTTCAATACCGAATATAAATCTTTTATCTTCTCTACATCTAAATAATAGATTCTTACCGAATGGAACTTTTATTCCATCGATTTCAATTTCTTTATCTAATATATCGTCGCCTGTTGTAAAATGTCTGATCTCATAGAATTCATTGTAGTTTGGAATGAAAATCTTTGGAACAGCACCTAAAATCCTCCCGTCATACAAAACTATTCCGCAATTGAATAGTTTTGTATTATATCTAAGAGGAGCACCTATAATTACAACAATCTCTTTGTCTTTTGTATATTTAGCAATCTCCACTATTGCAGCTTCAGTCTCGTCTAAAAGAAGTGATTGCAAGAATAAATCGTTACAAGTATAACCAGTAACACATAACTCATTTAAAGTTAAGAACGAAACTCCTTTTGAAACTGCATTATTAATAGATTCAATAATCTTTTCAGTATTATATTTAACATTAGCAACTTTAACATTAATAGTATCTGCTGCTACTCTAATAAACCCAGATAATGGAACATCATTTGCATATATTCCTTCTTTATTATTTACTAAGGCGCTTTGGGCTGCGGATAATGACTTATCATAAGCTACCTTAGTAATTTTATTCTTGTTTTTATTTAGATATTCAATATAAACATCTGGATTTTTTAAAACAGTACTAATAATATTGGCATATTCTTCTTTTGGTTCATCATTATTATCTAAATATCTACAAATCGTACTCTCCCCAAAACCTAAAACTAAGGCAAGAGGCTTCTTTCCTATGTTATATTTAACCAATAATTGTTGAATTTCTTCTTTTGATACCATAAATATACCTTATCGATACTATTTTATTTATTTAGTACACCATAATAATACTATTTCTAATAATATATTGCAATAGAATATTATTATATTTATTATAAATAATACTATTTTTAATAAAAAAATGACACGGTTTACTCAACCGTGCCTAAAATAATTCTATTTTTATATTAATTTAATGCATCTACGATACTCTTTGCAAATTCATATACATAAGATTCAGAATCCTTGCCATGTTCTGCGATTATATTCTCAATAGCAGAACCTATAATTGCACCATCTGCAACTTCTGTCATTCTCTTCGCACTTTCTGGGCTCTTAATACCAAAGCCTACACATACTGGAATATCTGTATAATTCTTTATTTCTTCAGCCATTCCATTAATGTCTGTCGTAATAGCATCTCTAACACCTGTAACGCCTAAAGAAGATACTAGATATACGAATCCTTCTGCATTAGATGCAATTTCACGAATTCTTTGTTTACTTGTTGGCGCAATTAATGAGATAGTAGCAACATCATACTTTGAAGACACACTGCTAACTTCTAACTTCTCTTCATATGGAAGGTCTGGAATAATTATTCCTACAATACCTACACTCTTACATTTAGCAAAGAATGCATCATATCCATAATTAAATACTGGATTTAGATATGTCATAAATACTAGAGGAAAACTTGGATATTCTTTTCTAATATTCTTAACCATACCAAAAATCTTATCTATTGTTGTTCCAGCAGCTAACGCTCTCATATCTGCTTCCATAATAGTCTTACCTTCTGCAATAGGATCAGAGAATGGAATACCAATTTCAATTATTGTAGAACCAGCCTTAATCAAACTCTTAATAAACTTTTCTGTACAATCAAGATTTGGATCTCCTGCTGTTACAAATGGAATAAACGCCTTCTTCTTTGTGAAATAATTTTTGAAATTAATCATGAATCTTTACCCCCATATATCTTGCAATAGCAGCAACGTCTTTATCGCCTCTTCCTGAGACATTTATAACAATAATCTTATCCTTGCTCATAGTAGGAGCAATCTTCATTGCATACGCAATAGCATGAGACGATTCAATAGCAGGAATAATACCTTCTGTTCTAGACAAGTATTGGAATGCCTTAACTGCTTCATCATCAGTTATAGCAACATAAGTAGCTC
>DFIJ01000037.1 GCA_002372775.1 Christensenella sp. UBA3700 | reverse complement strand
ATGGATTCGAGATTGAAAAAGAATTTTACAATAAAGCTATTGCATTACTTGATGGTTATAGTCAAGAGGATGTTAAGAGAAAAGAGCAGGGGCAATTAGATTTATTTGACTTCTTATAGGAGGTAGTTAGTTATGGAATGGAACTTGTTTAATTATGAGGAAATATTGAACAAACCAAAAGTACAAAAGAAAAAGTACACAGAGAAAGAATATAGAGAATATATAATCGAAAACTTCAAAGCCGATTATACAAATAAAGTATTTTTCAACATAGTGCTTGATAGATATTTTAGTGGTCATGGTTGGTATGAACAGGAAATTGAGCCAAAGGAACAATTAGCATATTTTAAAGAATTATATTCAAGTTTTACATATCATTTTCAAAATGACCTTATAACAATTTTTTCATTAAAGCATAAATATGACAATGCTCCTGATGAATACTCTGTATTTGCAGCACTTAAAGGCGATTACATTGTAGAATTTCCTCCGATTAAGGATTTACTAAAAGAAAAGTTATGCGCCCCTGCATGTGCTATATGGTGGTACAACGCTGATGGAACAAGAGCAGATTTTGACAAATTTGAATCCAACACAAAAGGGCAGCAGCATTACTTAACATTCCATAGTGAAGAAGAAAAGCAACAATGGATTGACTTTGTAAAGAATGGTAATGAAATAATAAACCCAAATCCAAACCTTAAGGAGTATTCCTTTGGTGAATGGTGGAGGGATAGAAGAGAATACTACTTTTTCTACAAAATGAAAATTCACAAATTTGGGGAAAGTGGAAGAGTAGATTCCAAAGTAAAAATAAAAAAAGTAATTGACAGCTTTACGGATTATGAATTCACATTGCTACAAATGATCAATTATTTCAATTCGCTACAAACCTCTGCATAGGGTTGTAAATAAGCACTTGTGCTAAAAACAAGAGAAAAGAAAAATATAATAATGTAATGATAATTGCTATTCTCAAAGGGGTATGTGCAGATATCCCTAAATAGTAGCAATAGAGAGGAATGAAATGAGTGAATCAACAGAGCAGCTAGATAGCATTTGTTTAAAACGAAAAAAGGGAACCCAAGCCTATGAAGATATTAAGCATAAGCTAGAGGTTTATGACAAGATAATAACAAGTGATACTTCAAAACATTTTATTGAAAATATAAAGAAAGATTGCAGATTAAGTGTTGTTGATGGTATGTGCCTAAAATTTATGGAAGATATGCAAGACCATTTATGGACTACCATTGCGATACTTTCCACAAAAAATCAAGTAGCTAATGTGCAAAACATTAGGGATGATGTTGTTAAAGAGATAACAGAAAAGATACTTACTCCGAGTTATTTTGGCCTTTGCAATGAAAGCTTTGAACATGTATTGGAGTATATAAAAGATGGAATAAAAACGTATTTTAAAGTATTAGAGGTTAAGAAAAATGAGTAAAGAACTAGAATATGAGGTAATAAATTTTGTAAATTTATTACATAAAGATTGCATGAATCTTATGGAGTGCCTAAAAAAGCAAGGTGAAGATAACAAACCTATACTTTATCTTGGTAAGCATTATAAAAAAGTTATATTGCCTTATGAAGAATATCAAAAGATGTATATTCGTTTAGAACAAATCGACAATGCAGAGCCTAATGAAGCATTGAAGTGTTTGGAAGCACTAGAGCAGGATATAAAAGATAGAGTTATACTTGCTGAAGATAGACAACTAAAATTATGTGCAGTTATCAAACAAGCCTTACAAAAGGCTCAAGAACCAAAGAAATATCTTAAATGGGAAGATTTGGAGTTTGAACATACACCCAAATATATTGATGTAAAAATGAGTGGTAATAAATACAAATTAGTTGCAGGTTACAATGTTGCAGGTAAGAATTTAGCAATTTTAAGAGATGGTAAAAAAGAATATTATTTCCTAGAGTACGATAAGCAATTCTTTAATGACTTACATTTAGAGATGGTGGAATAATGAAATCAAAAAGATACTTAATCATAATAACTTGGGTTACCTATGATATGCTGATGAAACAAAATAAAACAACAGTAATAGATGTAGAAATGAATATGATAGAAAAAGTTATATCTATATTACCTTTTTGCGAAATAGCAAAAATTAGGATAGAGGAAAATAATAATGAGGTAGATGAGGAATGACTTTAGAAGATACAAAGGACTTAATGTGTAGTCCTGATTATAAGGAAAGATTTAAGGCTGAATATTATCAGTTAAAGATTAGATATGAGAAGTTAAAGGCTATGTGTAAAAAGTGGGATAAAGGGGAATTAGATTTTACTCCTACTTGCCCTAGATACATCTATGTACGCCAATTAGATAAAATGGCAGGATATTTAAGTATTCTTGAAGAGAGAGCCGAGATTGAGGGAGTTGAATTAGAATGAAGAAATTTAAGCAAATTTTAGTTTTAGCAGTATTACCATTAGTGTTAGTCGGATGTGCTAATAAAAACAAAAATACAGAGGTTTTAGAAGCCTTAAACGTTGAATACAATGTGCCAAGTGGTAAGGTTGAAGAGATGACAGGTTATGAGTTTGAGCCTGATACGGAATGCTACATTGTTGAATATGAGGGTAAGACTTATTATGTGGCACTTATGAAGAACGGAACGGATGCAGATGACAACTTAGATTCTTTCCTAACACTACACGAAAGGAAGTAAGAGGGAATGCCAAAAGTAAAATATGGGGATATCACATTCGATAGTGAGCTAGAGGTTGAATACTATAAGTATTTGCGTGATGAACAATATAAGTATTTGAATGAGCATACTGATCCAAGTTGGATAAGAACATTTTATTATCATCCTGCAGTACCAATCAAGATTACAAAGAATAATACATACGTTCCTGACTTTGTTGTGTTCTACAAATCAAGAATTGAGATAGTAGAAGTCAAAGGATACAATCCGTATTCAAAAATGAGGGATGATATAATCCATCAAGTAATGTTAGCCAAAACTGAACAAGAATTAAGAGATTGGCTCAATGATAATTATGGAGCTGAATATAATGGAATGTTTAAAGTGAATTTAAATTCATTCAGAGTTGTATATCGTAAAATTAAATACCTTAAAGCCTATGGTTTTGTAGATTGGGATTTCAAGAATCCGAATACTATAGCCAACAAGCGCAAAGAGAAGATAAACGATTTAAGCACTGAAATTAAGGCATTAAGGGATTTTAAGAAAGATGCCGAAAGATATTTCAGGTATCAGATAAAAGTCGTAAATAACGAAAAATTAACCAAACCACAAAAGGAATGGTACTACAACTATGTGAAGAAATTAAGAGAGGAATATGGGAACAACAATGAGCCTAGTAGATGATTTAAAAGAAGCAGAAAAGTTATACATAGAAATGGCAAAGAATCGTGTTCCATTAGGGGAAGTACATTTAATAGAAACAAGCGAAGGTAAAATTAACATTCAAAGTAAAGTGTTTGAAAAAACTGAACTTATTGGAGTGTTATATGCTTGTGCAATACTTTTGATGGATGAAAAAAATACAAAATGTGATTTAGATATCTTTAGAGAACAATTATGCTCTATGATATTTGATTTAATAAAAGACAAAAATAAGTATATAGAACTTATTAAGCATTGGAAAGAATTGTTAAGTAAGTCAGGTATAAATAGTAAATCCATTGTCATAAATGAAATGGAAGCAACTTTAAAAGAAATAGAGGTATCAAACAATGAAACCAATTAAGATACAACCAAAAAAAGAAAATGTTACGCTAATGTCTACAGATGATTTCATTAAGGCATTTGGAGCAAATAAAGAAAATTCCAAATTTTACCACTACACTCCTGAATGGTTAG
>DFIJ01000065.1 GCA_002372775.1 Christensenella sp. UBA3700 | reverse complement strand
TTTCCACAGTATTTTTCTGTGTACTCTACTCTGTTACTCACACAAATTTTTCTTTTGTGTTACCATTTCGATAGTCGTTAAGCCTTCCAAATAAAATTAATTTGGCTTGGTTGTTGATTGTCCTATATAAGGATATAAATTATATAGGAGTTTCCAACAGTTAAAGAGGTTATTCAATATATGTCACCATATAAGGGAACTATTACTAATTCGGGCATGTAATTAGTTACAAACCGAGTTAAACGACCTGCAGCATTATTTACAAAGCTATCAGGAAGCTGAGCGCTATAATCGCTATCAACAAGCTTACCTACAACAAGGAAGCAGTTATCAGCAATACGCTGAGGACGATTTAAAACAATTACATACTGACGAAGATCTTCGATAATGAAAGTATCGAACTTCTGATACCAGTTCTCAGGGAATCTGATAAGAATATCAGAAGCATTAGCACCATTACCTTGAATTGAAATGATCGGAACTCTTTTAATACGGTTTACTTCAAGCTCCCACTCATAAAGATATTCATTAATGCGCTGCCAAGAATTCTTGGAAACTTTTTCATTAGTGAAAGTATTCATAAGAGCATCAGTAAGACCTGTGAAAGTGTACTGATCATAAAGTGTTGCAACTAGACCGAGTCTAGCCGGCTTAACTGATTTGTTACCATTGAAACATTTAATTTCAATATCATACAATTTACCATTTTGTATGTCCAGACTATATCATCAATCACCCTTGGCTATGATGTCTTGCGCTCGTGTCGGAATTATATTCTAGTAAGTCACTCTAGTTTCATCCGTTAGTCGTTGAAGTTTCCAACCTTGTTAACAGTTGGCTTACATGCTGATTACCCTTACAATATATGATTACACTTTATTAAATGTTAAATAGAATTGGGTTGGTGGGCTTCCAGCAATTCACAAGATTTTAATTGGGCGTTAAGTTCACCCAAAAATTTTGAGAAGTCTTCGTACGTTCTCGTAGTGTGCGGTTCAGGACGAACCGTAGTAAAACCACCAATTCTAATCATATATTTTCTTAAAATTTAATTAATTATACATATCCCAGAGCTCATTTACTGTCTTAGGTTTCTCTTTTGGAGCTCTAGGTTTAACAACAACATTTGCCCCGTTGTCTTTATTTTGATATTTTTCCAACTGTTTCTTAACATTAGCAAGCTCCTTTCTTGTATCTGCTAGTTCTTTCTTCCAGTACTGAGTAAGTCCACTAATAGTGTTTCTTCCTTGTGTACGTAACCAAGCGATTTCAATCAAGGCAGCTGGATCTGATAAATCTTTATCAAATTGGCTTTGTCCATCTTTATCTTGTTCAAGCAAATACTGTAACATTGCTTGTTTATCAGTATCTTCAATTTCAAGTGAATCACTTTGAGGATCCGTAGCATCTAAAACAACCTCATTAAATCCATTAAGAGTGTTTAATAGAGTATTTTGAAGGTTCTGATAATCTTCTTGTTCCTTCTGTTTAGCTGCTTCGGCCTGTCTATCTTCTTCACCTTTATAGAATGTTCTAAGAGAATCTACTTCTTTCTTAAAGACATCTTCGTTCATTTTTGCAGATTCCAGTTTAGCATTTAATTCATCCTCTGTAAAATCAGGGAATCTTGCAGCCAAATCAGCAATATAAAGTTCGTCATCAGAATAATCATCAATTGAATACGATTTCTGATGTGCTGCTTCTGGATTCTGTGCTAAATAATCTTCAATTGCTTTATTTTGAAAGTAATTAATAACACCTTGGAGGTCAGTATTATTGACTCTTAGATAATTAATAACGTCTTTTTCATAATCTGTGTATTCAGAAGATGCGAGTTCTTTGAGAATCGTCAACTGCTCATCTTTGGAAAGAGAATTGAAGTCACGTTCATCAATTCCACCCTCATCATTCTCAAACTGAAGTTTTGTAGGGTCCTTAATTCCACGAGATTTAAGATAACTTGTTAATACATCATCATCCTCACCACTGTTGTTATTCTCATCTGGCTTAGATTGTTCACCATCATCAGTAACTGACGGATTATCATCACTAGGCTGATCTGGAATAAGTGGAATCTCGTCTGTAGGATCTACGGGTTCTTCAATAACCTCCGGTTCCTCAACGGGATCGTCAAGTAACCCTCTAAATTGATTTAAATCATCTGGCATAAGCATTTGTCCATTTTAAGTGTTATACATATTTATCGCCGCAAATATAAAAAACTTTTTTGTAATTTCCAAATTTATTTTTAATAATTATTTAATAATTTTCAAAAACTTCTGTTCTTGGTTAATACAATAAGGATTTTCTTGTACGACATCAATTTCTACAATAGTTTGCTTCTTTTGGAACAATCTTAGTAATCAGCACTTCTTTGGAGGATCTACAGTAACACGAGAATTGTGCATAAGAACAACTGTAGAATTTTTAAAAGAATAATCAACATTAAGAATACCTGGATACTCTGCATGAACAGCAAGTGAACTTCAATCATCTCCGATTAAAGTGTCCAATACAACCCCCTTCTGAAAGATTGTGTCATGTACAAAAATACTATCACTTTTTTGACTTA
>DFIJ01000148.1:357-27297 GCA_002372775.1 Christensenella sp. UBA3700 | reverse complement strand
ATTCCTTACCAGAGAATTCCATAATAACTGTTCCTTCTTTTGTAGGTGAGATAAAACTGTCATGCTTTTCAGCAGTAATACCTGTCATTGGTTGGAACCAGTGAGTGTAATGTGTAGCTCCCTTTTCGATAGCCCAATCCTTCATTGCGTTTGCAACTACATTTGCGATTGTGATATCAAGAGATTCGCCATCTTGAATGGCTTTATGCATTGCCTTGTAAGTTTCATGAGGCAATCTTTCTTTCATTACTGAATCATTGAATACCATTGAACCAAATATTTCTGGAACGCTTGTCATATATATTTCTCCTTCTAAAAAAGTTTATTTCTATTTTATATTTTTCCGCTATAAACGAAAATCGGCACCATGGACTAATCCACAGCGCCGTTGCTGACATATTTATCTTCTTCAATATACCAAAGTGACTTTTTTGTGTCAATAACTTTTTTCAAATTTTTTCTCCACTTTAGCGATTTTTTTCGTATATCACTAATCAATATTTTATAGAAATATTGGATATAAATCAACACATTTTTAGGCAAAAAAATAAAATTTCCGGTTGACAAGAAAAAAGCAACAATCTACAATCAAAATATAAATAATTGCGTGAACAAAGGCGTTCAATTTAACCACGAAAAGTGGAGAGATTGAGCGCCTATTTTTTTATTAAAGAATAATAGTAAAAATAGGAGAAAAACAATGTTAGAAGGTCAATTTAGAAATCCATCTGGATGTGCTGTTGCCGCAATGATCTCTACTAAAGGAAGAACATTTAGTGGCGAAGACATCATTAAATCTATTGCTGTAATGCATGATAGATCAAATGGACTTGGTGGCGGTTTTGCTGGATATGGTATTTATCCAGAATACAAAGATTACTATGCTTTTCACGTTTTCTACACAGACAGTATTGCAAAAAAGCAATGTGAAGAATTTATCGAAACATATTACGATATAGTTAACTTATCTAAAGTTCCAACAAGACAAATTAAAGAAATTACTGATGCTCCACTAATTTGGAGATATTTTGTTACTCCCCTAAAGACTAAACTAGATGCTGCTCAACTATCTGAGGAAGAGTATGTTATAAGATCAGTATTCAAGATTAATACACAAATTGATGGCGCATATATTTTCTCAAGCGGAAAGAATATGGGTGTATTCAAAGCTGTAGGTTTCCCAGAAGATGTTGGTAGATTCTATATGCTTGAAAACTATGAGGGTTATTCATTTACAGCCCATGGTAGATATCCAACAAACACTCCAGGTTGGTGGGGTGGCGCGCATCCATTCTCCCTACTAGATTTATCTGTAGTTCACAACGGTGAAATTTCATCATATGACGCAAATAGACGTGCTATGGAAATGTATGGTTATAAATGTACACTTCAAACAGATACAGAAGTAATTACATACATATTAGATTATTTAACAAGAAGAAAAGGATTAACTCTTGAAGAATCTGCAGGCGTTATAGCAGCTCCATTCTGGGAGACAATTGCAAGAATGCCAAAAGATCAAAGAGATAAAGAAACATATTTAAGAAATGTTTTTTCATCTCAATTAATCACTGGACCTTTCTCTATTATTGTTGGTTTCAAAGATGGATTAATGGCACTAAACGATAGATTAAAACTTCGTTCTATGGTTATTGCAGAGAAGGACGATATGAAGTTTATCGCAAGCGAAGAAAGTGCTATTAGAAGAATTTGCAAAGACGCAACAAATGTTTACTACCCTAAGGGTGGCGAACCAGTAATCATCAGATTAGAAAAGGGGGTTCAATAATTTATGGCTATTAATTTTATAGAACCTTTATACGAGGTTGTTAGAAATCAAGATAGATGTATTAAATGTAGAGTTTGTGAAAATCAATGCTCTAACGAAGTTCATAGATATGATTCTGATTTAAAGGTGATGCTATCTGATGAAACAAAGTGTGTAAACTGTCATAGATGCGTTGCTCTATGTCCAACTAAAGCTTTAAAGATTGTTAAGTCTGATAACTGCTTTAAGGAAAATGCTAACTGGACACAAGCAAATATGACATCAATATATAAACAAGCAGATACTGCAGGTGTTTTATTATCTTCAATGGGTAATCCAGAACCACTTCCAGTATATTGGGATAAGATTTTAATCAATGCATCTCAAGTAACAAACCCTCCTATCGATCCACTACGTGAACCAATGGAGACAAGAACATTCTTAGGTGCAAAGCCAAAAGATATCGTTAAAGATAAGTCTGGCAATATTGTTAACAACTTACCTCCACAACTTGAATTATCTACACCAATTATGTTCTCAGCTATGAGTTATGGTTCTATCAGCTACAATGCTCACGAATCATTAGCAAGAGCAGCTACAGAACTTGGTATTTTATATAACACTGGTGAAGGTGGTCTTCATGAAGACTTCTATAAATATGGTCCAAATACTATTGTTCAAGTAGCTTCAGGCAGATTTGGTGTTAATAAAGACTTCTTAAATACTGGTGCCGCCATTGAAATTAAGATGGGACAAGGTGCTAAGCCTGGTATCGGTGGACACTTACCTGGACAAAAAGTTACAGCTGACGTTTCAAAGACTCGTATGATTCCAGAAGGTTCAGATGCAATCTCTCCAGCTCCACACCATGATATTTATTCAATTGAAGATTTACGTCAACTTGTATATTCATTAAAAGAAGCTTCAGATTATAAGAAGCCAGTTATCGTAAAGATTGCTGCTGTACATAACGTAGCTGTTATTGCATCAGGTATTGCAAGATCTGGCGCAGATATTATTGCTATCGATGGTTTCAGAGGTGGTACAGGTGCTGCTCCAACTCGTATTAGAGATAATGTAGGTATACCTATTGAACTTGCTCTTGCTACGGTAGATAAGAGATTAAGAGATGAAGGTATTAGAGATAATGTATCTTTAGTTGTTGGTGGTTCTATTAGATCATCAGCAGATGTTGTAAAAGCTATAGCCTTAGGAGCTGATGCTTGTTATATTGCAACTGGTGCCCTACTTGCACTTGGTTGCCACTTATGTAGATCATGTCACCTTGGTAGATGTAACTGGGGTATTGCTACACAAAGACCTGATTTAACTAAGAGATTAAACCCAGATGTAGGCTCACAAAGACTTGTTAATCTAATTGAAGCATGGACACATGAAATCAAAGAGATGATGGGTGGTATGGGTATTAACTCTATTGAAGCATTAAGAGGTAATAGATTAATGTTAAGAGGAGTTGGCCTAACAGAAAAAGAATTAGAGATTCTTGGAATCAAGCATGCTGGAGAATAAGGTGAATAGCAATGAAAAGAGTTTATGTTAATGAGAAATGGTGTTTAGGTTGTAGATTATGTGAATATAATTGCGCATTTGCCAATTCTGGTATGACTGATATGGTAAAGGCGTTAAATAACGTAACTATTAACCCAAGAATAAAAGTCGAAAAGGCAAATGGTATTTCTTTTGCTGTTCAATGTAGACATTGCAAAGATCCAATTTGTGTTAGAGCTTGTATTGCTGGTGCTCTTCATTTAGATGAGGATGGTGTAATAAGAATTGATGACACAAAGTGTGTTGGCTGTCATAGTTGTGTAATGGCTTGCCCATATGGAGCAATCATGCCATCACAAAAAGGTGTAATGCAAAAGTGCGAACTATGCTTACAAAATTCAAGCAAAGAACCTGCATGTGTAAAGGGCTGCCCTAACCATGCAATAGTATACGAGGAGAGATAAAAATGAGTGATTATGTAATAATTGGTAATTCAATTGCTGCCATCGGTACTATTGAAGGAATAAGAAAAGTCGATACAACTGGCACAATTACAGTAATTGGTAATGAAAACCACTTTGTTTATGGACGTCCATTAATTTCTTATATGTTAATGGGAAAGACAACTCTAGAGAAGATGAATTATAGAGATTTATCTTTCTATGACGATAACAAAGTAGAAACAATATTAGGTGTTGAAGTTACAGCAATAGATAAAGATAAGAAGCAAGTTGCCCTATCTAATGGTTCAACTGTTTCTTACAAGAAGTTAATGCTAGCTACTGGTTCAAGACCATTCCTTCCTCCAATGAAAGGAATCGAACTTGTAGAAAAGAAAACATCATTTATGACAATTGATGATGCCCTAAAGTTAGATTCTATGATTAATTCTGAATCTAATGTATTAGTAGTAGGTGCAGGTCTTATTGGTCTAAAGTGTGTTGAAGGTATCTTAAGCAAAGTTAAATCAATAACAGTTATTGATCTTGCTAATAGAGTATTACCAAGCATATTAGATGAAAAAGGAAGTGACCTTGTAAAAGCATCATTAGAAAAGAAAGGTGTTAAATTCATTCTTGGTGAAAGTATTGCTGAATTTACAAGTGCTGCAACAGCTACAACAACTCAAGGTAAAGAACTAAGTTTTGACACATTAGTTACTGCAGTTGGTGTTAGACCAAATACACAATTATTCCAAGCAATCGGTGGACAAGTTAATAGAGGTATTGTTGTAGATACATTAGGAAAGACTTCTATTGAAGATATATATGCAGGTGGTGACTGTGCAGAATGTTTTGATATCTCTTGTGATACACAAAGAATTGTAGCAATTTTACCAAATGCATATTTCCAAGGAAGAGCTGCAGGTATTTCTATGGCAGGCGGCGAAGAGCCATTTGATCAAGCAATGCCTATGAACTCAATTGGATTCTTTGATTTACATATCATTACTGCTGGTAGTTATATTGGCGATAAAGATATCGTTTTAGATGACGAGAATAATTATAAGGTATTATTCACAAAGGATAATAAGCTTGTCGGATTTATTATGATTGGTGATGTACAAAGAGCTGGTATTTATACTTCCCTAATTAGAAATAAGACACCACTAGATTCTATTGACTACACTCTAGTTAGAGAACATCCACAACTTATGGCATTCACTCTAAAAGACAGACAAGAAAAATTAGGGAGGTCTCATTAATGGTTACTATTGATTGTTTAGATAAAGATTATAAAGAAGTATGTGATCTAGTTAGATCATCTCAAGATTCAGATATTAAATTAAAGAATGTAGTAGGACAAAGATATATTGCTGCCGGCATTGGCGGAAAGAATATAAAGATTGAAGGCGTTCCAGGAAATGCACTTGGTGCATATATGGATGGTTCTAACATTGAAGTTATGGCCTCTGTGCAAGATGCAGTTGGAGACACTATGAATGAAGGAAAGATTATTGTTCATGGTTCATCTGGTGATGCTACTGGATACGCAATGCGTGGTGGCAAAATATATATTAATGGAGATGCTGGTTATAGAACTGGTATCCATATGAAAGCTTATAAAGAAAAGTTCCCTGTTATTATCATCGGAGGTAAAGTTGGTAGCTTCCTAGGTGAGTATATGGCAGGAGGAATATTAGTTGTATTAAATTTAGCTGGCAACAAGGATATTGTTGGAAACTTTACAGGTGTTGGTATGCATGGTGGAAAGATATTCTTAAGAGCTAAAGAAATTACTTCCCCACTACCTCCACAAGTTAAATGTGAAGACGCAAGCGAAGAAGATTTAAAAGAACTAGAAACTTATTTAGTTGAATATGCAAAAGATTTCAATCTAAACGAAAAGAACATTATGGACGAGCACTTCTTTGTTTTAAAACCAAACTCTGCTAATCCATACAAGAGATTATATACAGCAAATTAATAGTTATAGATAAGGAGAGATAGATAGTATGACAAAATTTATTTTCGTAACTGGTGGTGTTGTATCAGGTCTTGGTAAAGGTATTACAGCCGCTTCTTTAGGCAGATTACTAAAGAATCGTGGCTATAAGATTGCTTCACAAAAACTTGACCCTTACATGAATGTTGACCCAGGAACAATGAGTCCATTCCAACATGGTGAAGTATTCGTTACTGACGATGGTGCTGAAACGGACTTAGACCTTGGTCACTATGAAAGATTCATTAATACAGATTTAACAAAATACTCTAACCTAACATCAGGTAAAGTATATTGGAATGTGTTAAATAAGGAAAGAAGAGGCGAATATCTTGGTGAGACAGTTCAAATCATTCCTCACGTTACAAATGAAATTAAAGATTTTATTAGAAAAAATGCTGAAGTAACTAAAGCTGATATTATGATTACAGAAATCGGCGGTACTATTGGTGATATTGAATCTCAACCATTCTTAGAAGCGATTAGACAATTCTCACTTGAAGTTGGTAGAAGAAATTGTTTATTTATCCACGTTTGTTTAGTTCCATATATATCTGGTTCAGATGAATATAAATCTAAACCTACTCAACACTCTGTAAAAGAGATGCAATCTTTAGGTCTTGCTCCAGATATTATTGTTACAAGAACTGATGAAGAAATCCCAGAAGGTATTAAAAAGAAAATTGCTATGTTCTGTAACGTAGCTGACGATTGTGTTATTTCTAACACTACACTTCCATGTTTATATGAAGCTCCACTAATGCTTCATAAGAATGGATTAGACAAAGTTGCTTTAAGAGAACTTGGTCTTGAAGAGAGAAGTGTTGATTTAAAACCTTGGGAAGATATGGTTGATACAATCCATGCTAGAAAAGGCGAAGTACAAATTGCCCTAGTTGGTAAATATGTAAAGTTACACGATTCATACCTTTCTGTTGTTGAATCTTTAAACCATGCAAGTTATGTTGCTGGTAAGAATATGAAGATCAAATGGGTAGATAGTGACCTTGTAACAAAAGAAAGTGCTAAAGAGATTTTCAAAGACTGTCAAGGTATTATCGTACCAGGTGGATTTGGTCAAAGAGGTATCGAAGGTATGATAGCATCTTGTGAATATGCAAGAGAGAATCATGTTCCATATTTTGGTATTTGTCTTGGTATGCAAATCACTGTTATAGAATATGCAAGACATGTACTTAATTATGCTGATGCAAACTCAAGCGAGTTTGATAAAAACAGCAAGCATTTAGTTATAGATTTAATGCCAGATCAAAGAGGATTAGATTTAGGTGGCACAATGAGACTTGGTGCCTACCCTTGCAAAATCGTTCCAGGCACAATGATGGAAAAGGCATATCAATCTACAGAAATTTCAGAAAGACATAGACATCGTTATGAATTCAATAACGACTTTAAAGATGAATTAGTTAAAGCTGGTCTAACAATAAGTGGTACATCACCAGATGAATCAATTGTTGAAACTGTTGAATTAAAAGGAGAAGACTTCTTCGTTGGAGTTCAATTCCATCCTGAGTTCAAGAGTAGACCAAACCATGCACATCCTCTATTTAGAGAATTCGTTCTTGCTGCATGTAAGAGAGTCTAATACTATCTATCTAATATACCAACAAAGAGGGCGTCAAAATTATTTGGCGCTTTCTTTTATTATTGCTTGACACTATAACTTAGAGTGCTATAATAGTATTGAACAGTTGAACAATCGTTCAATTATTCAATTAAGAAAATGAGGTTTATATATGGAAGATATAGTAGCAAAAGTTAAGGCAAAAATGCCAAGTGAAGACACAATATATGACTTAGCTGAATTATTTAAAGTATTTGGTGATTCAACAAGAACTAAAATCTTAAGCTGTTTAGAAATTAGTGAACTTTGTGTAGATGATATTGCTGCATGTCTTGATATGACAAAGTCTTCAGTATCTCACCAATTAAGAATACTAAGACAATCTAAGCTTGTAAAAGCTAGAAAGAGTGGAAAGGAAGTTTTCTATTCTTTAGATGATGATCACGTAACAAAAATCTTTGAATGCGGATTATCACACATTAACGAGTAAAAAAATATATGGAGGTCATGAAAAATGATTAAAAAATATGGGATTGAAGTAGACTGTGCAGTTTGCGCACAAAAAGTCGAAGATGCTGTTAAGAAAGTAGAAGGCATCAAGGACGCAAAGGTTAGTTTTATTAACCAAACAATGAAGATTGAAGTTGATGATAACGCAAATGTTTCAGCCCTACAAAAAGAAATTCTAAAGGTTGCAAGAAAGGTTGAACCAGATTTTGAAATTTTAGAGAAATAATATGACAAAAAGACAAAAGAAAAACCTAATAAGAATTTGCATAGCACTAGTATCATACCTAGTGCTTCTTATTCTAGATAAAGCTCTTCCAAATGATATTACAGGTAGCGGTATAGCAGATGGTGCTAATGCCCTATTCAATACATCATACGGATGGCTTTTAACTTTAACAGTATTCTTTATAGTTTATTTATATATTGGATATGATGTTCTAAAGAAAGCTATTCTAAATATTGCTCATGGCCATATGCTTGATGAAGCATTCTTAATGGCTGTAGCAACAGTAGGTGCTTTTGCTCTTGGTATTGTAACAGCAATCAGAGGCGAAGATATTGAAGGCTTTGATGAAGCTTGTGCTGTTCTTATTTTCTATCAAGTTGGCGAATGGTTCCAAGGATACGCTGTTGGCAAATCTAGAAAGTCTATTACATCACTAATGAACATTAGACCTGATGTAGCAAATGTTGTAAGAGAGAATGGCGAGATTGAAGAAGTTGATCCAGACGAAGTAACTGTTGGAGACATCATTGAAGTAAGACCTGGTGAAAAGATCCCTCTTGATGGTATTGTTGTTGATGGGGATACTTCCCTAGATACAAAAGCTTTAACAGGTGAATCTCTGCCAAGAGATATCTCTAAGGGCGCTGAAGTAATAAGCGGCTGTGTTAACTTAACATCTACAATTAGAGTTCAAGTTGAAAAAGCATTCTATGATTCAACAGTATCTAAGATATTAAGTCTTGTTGAAGAAGCTTCAGAACATAAATCTAAAGCAGAAAACTTTATAACAAAGTTTGCAAGATACTATACACCATCAGTTGTTATCGCTGCACTACTTCTTGCTATTATTCCAAGTATTATTACAAAAGATCCTATGACTTGGATTTATAAGGCATTAAACTTCCTTGTTGTTTCTTGCCCATGCGCTTTAGTAATTTCAATTCCTCTATCTTTCTTTGCAGGAATTGGCGCATCATCAAAATATGGAATATTAGTTAAAGGTTCTAACTATCTAGAATTATTTGATAAAGCAAATATATTCGTATTTGATAAAACAGGAACGCTAACAAAAGGAAACTTTGCTGTAACTAAAGTTGTACCAGAAGATAGAAAAGAAGAAATTCTAAAATTAGCAGCAATTGCAGAAAGAGAATCATCTCACCCTATCGCTAGATCTATAGTAAATGAATATGGTAAAGCTGTAGAATCTAAATACACATTAACAAATATTGCAGGCTCTGGTATTAAAGCAGTTAATGGAAAGGATGTTATCCTTTGTGGTAATGAAAAGTTAATGACAAGCGAAGGAATCACTTTTGAGAAGGAAGATGGCATTGGAACTATTGTTTATGTAGCAAAGAATAATGAATATGTTGGCTCAATTCTTATCTCAGATGAGGTTAAACCAGAGGCTATAGAAACAATACAAGAATTAAATGCTTTAGGATGCAAAACAATAATGCTTACAGGAGATAATGAAAAAATTGCATCTCACGTTGCTAAGACTTTAGGACTAACTGCATATAAGGCATCACTTCTTCCTCAAAACAAAGTTGAGGAAGTTGAAAACATCTTAAAAACAAAAGATCAAAACGATATTGTATGCTTTGTTGGCGATGGCATTAATGATGCTCCAGTACTAATGAGATCAGATATTGGTATTGCTATGGGTGGCGTTGGTTCAGACGCAGCTATAGAGGCTTCAGATATAGTTCTTATGCACGATAATCTAAAAGGACTACCTCTTGCAAAGAAGATATCTAGAAAGACAATGAGACTTGTATATGAGAATATAGCCTTTGCAATTGGCGTTAAAGTATTAATCATGCTTGTAGCTGCAATATTCACTATTCCATTCATGATGTATATATCTGTATTTGGAGATGTAGGAGTTGCGGTTTTATGTATACTAAACGCAATGCGAGCTAATTCAAAATACAAAACAAAGATTAAAGAGATTAAATAAAAGCAAATATGGAGGCTGCATATCAATAAACAGTCTCCATATTTTTATTAACACAAAAAAATCTATTTTACTTCATATCCAGCATCGATAATGTTCTTCTTAATCATATCTACATCTACGCTGCCTTCATATGATACTACAACATTCTTATTCTCTAGTGATGCTTCAGCGCTCTTAACACCATCTACCATACAACAAGCTTTCTCAACGTGAGCCTTACAATTCTTACACATCATTCCTTCTACATTAATTGTAACTGTATTCATAGTATTACTATCCTCCTTTACTATTTCAATATTATCCATTTGTTTTATTTCTCTTCTTTTTACTTTAAATAGATTAATTGTTAATGCATTTAATACAACAGATACTGAAGATATACTCATAGCAAGTGAACCAATCATTGGATTAATAACAAGTGATGGATTTGCATATGAGAAAAATCCTGTAGCAAACAAAACACATACCGCGTTATAGAAGAATGCCCAGAATAATCCAAGCTTTATTGTATTTAATGTTCTCTTACTTAAAGATATAACATTGCTAACATCTAAAAGATCGTTTCTTAGAAGAACAATATCTGAAGATTCTAATGCTATATCGCTACCGCCACCAATTGCTATTCCTATATCTGCTGCAGTTAACGCAGGTGCATCATTAACGCCATCCCCAACCATTGCTACTAAATGCTTTTTATCCCTCTTTAGAGAGTTAATAACATTTTGCTTATCTTTTGGATATACATCAGATATAACATCATCAACACCAACTTCTTTTGCTATAACTGATGCCGTCTCTTTATTATCCCCTGTTAGCATTACAACATTAATGCCAGCTTCTTTTAATAGGGCTATAGCCTCTTTTGATGTTTCTTTAACTAAATCCTTTATTGCAATAATTCCTATTGCTTTATCCCCCTTTAATATAATTAAAGGAGTCTTTCCTTCTTTAGATAATGAAGATACTTTCTCTTCAATAGATGCATCCACAATACCTAGCATCTTTAGATTGCCAACGCTTATCTTTTCTCCATTAATAATTGCAGATAAACCTTTTCCATCTATAGATTCAAAATTATCTACATCAAGAAGCTTTGCGCCATTTTCTTTTGCATATTCAATAATTGCTAGTGCAAGAGGATGCTCAGACTTATTCTCAATAGAATATAAATAATCTAAAACATTATTATCTGCATTTAATGAGATATAATCTACAACCTTTGGTTTTCCTTCTGTAATTGTTCCTGTCTTATCTAAAACAACTGTCTTAATTAAATGTGCGTTCTCAAGTATTTCAGCATTCTTTATTAGAAGACCATTTTCTGCACCTTTTCCCGTTCCAACCATTATGGCAACTGGAGTTGCTAAACCAAGAGCACATGGACATGCAATTACAACAACGGTTATTGCCCAATTAAGAGCATCTTCAAATGCAGTTCCGAGTAGCATATTTATAATAAATGACACTATTGAAATAGCAAATACTATAGGAACAAAGATACCTGAAATCTTATCTGCAAGTTTAGATACTGGAGCTTTTGAGTTACTTGCCTCTTCTACAAGTTTAATAATTGTAGATATTGATGTGTCTTCACCAACTTTTGTTGCCTTCATCTTTATAAATCCAGCAGTAATTATTGTTGATGAGAATACCTCCCCGCCTTCCTTCTTTAATACTGGAATAGATTCCCCTGTTATGTTTGCTTGATCAAAAGATGCACTACCTTCAATAATTACACCATCAACAGGAGCAGCTTCACCTTTCTTAACTATAACTATATCTCCAATCTCAATCTCTTCAGCAAGAATAGACTTCTCAGCGCCATCTCTTAAAACTGTTCCATATTTAGGTCTCAGGTCCATAAGCTTAGTTATAGCGCTAGTTGTTCTTCTTGTAGATAAATGTTCAAAATACTTGCCTACACTAACTAGAGTTAGAATCATACCTGCAGATTCTACATATAGATTATGATGGTAATGAACATTTCCAAGGCATATCATAATAAAGGCAAATATTCCATATAGGATTGCTGCTGTAGAACCTACGGCAATTAAGGAATCCATATTAGGAGCGCCTTTAAATAGTTTCTTAAATCCAGACATAAAATATCTTCTATATATAATAAGTATTGGAGTTACAAATATAAGCTGAGCAAGTGTAAATCCTATAGGAGAAGAAGCGTGGTCCATAAAGCTTGGAAGTGGCCAAGATAGCATCATATTGCCCATAGATATATACATTGTAATTAATAAGAACCCTACACTTGTCAACAATTTTGCAAGTTCATGATCTTTCTTATTATTTATTTCTTTTTTTGGAAGAGACGCACCGTACCCTGCGTTTTCGACTGCTTTTTCTATATCTTTAATTGTGCATAAAGAAGTATCATAATCTACTACCATATTGTTTTGTAATAGATTCACATTAACATCCTTAACACCATCAAGCTTAGAAACGGCCTTTGAAACATGCGCTTGGCATGCTGCACAGCTCATTCCTTGTACATCAAATTTTTGTTTCATTAATTGAACCTCTTAAATAATTCAACGACTTCATCAATAACTGTATCGTCGCCCTCTTTTGCAGCCTTAACTACACAAGAATGCATATGTGCTTCTAATATTACAGAAGCAAGTGACTTAATAGATTTATCTATTGCAGCAAGTTGTGTTAGAATATCACCACAATATCTATCCTCTTCAATCATCTTATTAATTCCATTAATTTGACCTGCTATTCTATTAACTCTATTTTGTAAAGTCTTCTTTTCTTCAGCAGTTCTCATCTTTGTTTTTCCACTATTACAATATTCACATGCCATAATATCACCTCATTGTTAATATACCCCCGTAGGGTATATATTGTCAACAAAAAAATCCCCTTAGATTTCTCTAAGAGGACTGAGCATCTATTAGTTATTTCACTCCGTTTTGTTGAACTTCTTTTGCATAGGCAACTAAAAAATTAGCGAAATCTTCTTTTTTAATACCATTTATTGCACTGCTCTTTTCTATGTAAGCATAAAAACAAATTTCATTCAACGAGTCAAACATCTTTTCTGTTTTTAATTCATCCTCTGTTTTTGCCTCAGTTTGACTAATATCCATTAATTCGCAGAATCTTCTCTGCTTATTATCTATAATGATAGGGATTGACCATTTCTTGCGAGACATTTCCTTAATTTTCGTCTTTTCAAAAATAATAGCTTGTGCATTTTCCGCGACATACTCTATATCAAGTTTTTTATATACAAATCTTGTAAACTTTTTTTCAAATTCCAAGCTACCAATTTGCGAATTAATATACTGTATTATTGGCGCCATATTTTTATTCTCAAATGCTCCAGTGTTTATAAACAAATCCCTAAACTCTGCAACAGATTTCCATAAGCTAATTCTTGAATTTCCTCTGACTATCAATTCTGCAGCTTCCCAAATTGATCCTCTTTTTTCTTTAATTCTACACCAAATATCATCATCACAAAGCAACGCCTTTACCAACTTATCATAGTTAAAAAGATCTTGAATATAATAATTATTTTTATTATTATCCCTATCTATATGTTTAAATGTTCTACATATCAGCCCCGTATTAAGCACTACCTTATGATGTGAGTAAACCCACAAATACAAATCGTTATATGCGCCTATATATTTATCTACTACTGATAATGCTTTTTTATCTATTGCTATTATAAAGTGATTATTGTCAATAAATAGATTTATGGATTTGATTAACCTATCAACATCAATACTTGAAGAATGAAGACCAGCTGCATGACAATCTCTTTTTAAATAATCCAGCCTATCAACATCAAAATCTTTCCCGTGTAAAAGCGACACAAATGTATTATACAACTCTAACAAATATCTGTTTTCAGTATCATTTCTAATTACATATGGAATTCCCATTATGCATCTTATTATAAACTCATAATTCGCTTCATACTCACTATTAATTGCCTTAATTGCGTCTTTTATGTTATCTCTAAGTTCCTTTACAACAATAATAGAACTTAATACTTCATGTGTTGCGCTTTTTCCGGAATTACAAAAATATTCTGTCTTTTCGGCGTATTCTGGGATCTTACATCCTTTCATCCCATTTTCAAGTTCATCCCAAAACTGAGGTCTATTATTATCCTTCATTATTTTATATTTAAACATATCTTCTAATGTATGGGACATCGGAGAATGACCTACGTCATGTAACAAACAAGCTATGCAAAAATTTATTTCTAAGGATCCCCACAATTTTAAATTAGAAGTATTAAACACTTCACGCACATCATCTCTACTATAAGGATCCACTAATTCTATTAAACGTTCTTTGTTATTTTCAAGATTATTCTTCACTGATTCGAAAACTTTTTTGCCTAGAAAATAGACACCTATCGAGTGAATAAACCTATCATGACGCGCGCAAGGGAAAAGCGGCCTCATACTTGTTTGCTCGATACGCTTTAATCGTTGAAAAAATTCAGTATCAATTAAATTGTCTACTATCGGCTCTGGTATTGAAATGTAACCGTGAACACTATCTCGTATAATCTTTTGCTTCATCATTTTCCAAAACTTCTTTTATATAGTGTACAATTTTAGCATCAACAAGTGATGAAAAATATAAATCAGCAAGTTTAGAACTATATTCTTGCTCAGAAAGAGAAACATAACCATCTCTTAAGCAAAAGATGTTTGGATAACTATCTACCGCTTCCTCGATATCATATTCTCTCATAGAAAAAATTACGTTAGGCTCATACTTTCTTACTTTGCTTTCTAGAACATATAAAGAGTTCAAATCAAGTTTTTTTGTGCTATCTTTACAAAGAATACTACCAAGAATCTGCTCTGCAGAATAAACTTTGCACATAACCTACTCCTTATAAATAAAATTATTTAGTTTTTTATATTTTAAAACAAAACAATTATAAAAATCAATATTTATACTTTACTTTAAAGAAAAAAAATAGATACAAAATCCTCCTAGATTTCTCTAAGAGGACTTTATATCTTTATATAACTAATTAACCTTTAAAATATTTAACAGCTGATTCGAACATCTTCATGTCATAAACGCCTTCAACGTTCTTGTATAATCCGCTTCCAATTCTTTCGCTATGACCCATCTTACCAAATACTCTACCATCTGGAGATGTAATACCTTCAATAGCATATACAGAATTATTTGGATTATATCTAATATCATCTGTTGGATTACCATCAAGGTCAACATATTGAGTTGCGATTTGTCCGTTCTTTGCAAGTTCCTTAACAAGTTCATCTGATGCTAAGAATCTACCTTCACCATGAGATATAGCAACTGTATAAACATCGCCTACATTTGTTGCTCTAAGCCATGGAGATTTATTAGATGCAATTCTTGTTCTAACAAGCTTAGATTGGTGACGTCCAATTGTATTAAATGTTAAAGTTGGGCAATTAGCATCCGTATCAATAATCTTACCATATGGAACAAGACCTAATTTAATTAATGCTTGGAAACCATTACAGATACCGCACATTAAACCATCTCTATTATTTAATAAGTTATGTACACCATACTTAATTTCAGCATTTCTAAAGAATGCCATAATGAACTTAGCAGAACCATCTGGTTCGTCACCACCACTGAAGCCACCTGGTACAAAGATCATTTGTGAGCTTTCTAATGATTTTTCAAAGTTCTCTACACTCTTTGCAAGGCCATCTTTTGTTAAGTTGTTAATAACGAATACTTCAACTTCAGCACCAGCATCTCTCATAACCTTAGCAGAATCTAATTCACAGTTTGTACCTGGGAATACTGGGATTAATACCTTTGGCTTAGCATTCTTAATTGCTGGAGCCTTATATCCTGTTGCTTCATAAGAGAACTTCTCAAGTTGTTTATTTGTATCCTTTTCAAGTGTTGGGAATACATCTTCAAGCTTAGATTCATATAACTTAGATAATGTATCGAAGCTTAGAGATTGTCTCTTATATTCGATATTCTTCTTATCTTGAATCTTACCAATTAATGTACCTAAATCAGCATCTTCTACTTCTAATAGGAATGCACCGTAAGCATAATTGAAGATATCATTTAGTGAGATATTATCTTCATACTTAAATCCAAATCCATTACCCATACACATCTTAGCAACAGCTTCTGCAACACCGCCATATCCTAGAGTATATGCAGAGAATACTTTTCCTTCTCTCATAAGCTTTGTTACTTTATTGAATAAATCAATAGTAGATTGTGCATCTGGTAAATTGTTTACATTATACTTAGGTTTTAGAAGAACTACACTATGGCCAGCCTTCTTAAATTCGTTTGTAATAACGTCATCTGTCTTACCTGTTGTTACAGCAAAAGATACAAGTGTTGGTGGAACATCTAATTTTTCGAATGAACCACTCATTGAATCCTTACCACCGATAGCTCCAACCCCAAAATCTTTTTGAGCTTCGAAAGCACCTAAAAGAGCTGCCATTGGCTTACCCCAACGAGCTGGATCCTTACCTGGCTTTTCGAAATATTCTTGGAATGTTAGATATACATCTTCATAGCTGGCACCTGTAGCAATTAACTTTGCTAAAGATTCAACAACTGCTAAATATGCTCCATGGTATGGAGAGATAGATGTAATAAATGGATTGTAACCCCATGACATAAATGAAACATTATCTGTATGTTTCTTTTCTACAGAAATCTTATGTACCATTGCTTGAATTGGAGTCTTTTGATATTTACCACCAAATGGCATTAATACAGTACCAGCGCCGATTGTAGAGTCAAATCTTTCAGATAAACCTCTCTTTGAGCAAACGTTTAGATCGCTCATTAAAGCACTATAATTAGACTCAAAATCGCCTGAGATTTCTTTGTTGATATTATTGTCAGACTTAGATTCAACTGTAATATGCTTTTCAGCACCATTTGAATTTAAGAATTCACGAGAAATGTCTACGATTGTATTTCCATTCCAATGCATTCTTAATCTTGGTTCTTTTGTAACCTTAGCAATAATTGTAGCTTCTAAGTTTTCTTTAGCGGCAATTGCTAAGAAAGCATCAACATCTTTAGCTTCAACAACAACTGCCATTCTTTCTTGTGATTCAGAAATAGCAAGTTCTGTTCCATCTAAGCCTTCATATTTCTTTGGCACAGCATCAAGATTGATATCTAGTCCATCAGCAAGTTCGCCAACAGCAACAGATACACCACCTGCACCGAAGTCATTACAACGCTTAATCATTCTGCATGCATCAGCGTTTCTAAATAATCTTTGTAATTTTCTCTCTTCTGGAGCGTTACCCTTTTGAACTTCTGCACCACAATCTTCAACTGAGTGAGATGTATGAGCCTTAGAAGAACCAGTAGCACCACCAATACCATCACGGCCTGTTCTACCACCAAGTAAGATTACGATATCACCATCTTCTGGTCTTTCTCTTCTTACATTCTCTTGTGGAGCCGCAGCCATAACGGCACCAATTTCCATTCTCTTTGCAGCATAGCCTGGATGATAGATTTCATCAACCATACCTGTTGCTAAACCGATTTGGTTACCATATGAAGAATAACCAGCAGCAGCTGTTTGAACAATCTTTCTTTGTGGAAGCTTACCCTTAATTGTTTCTGACACAGGAACAGTAGGATCAGCAGCACCAGTAACACGCATAGCTGAATAAACATACGAACGACCTGATAGTGGGTCTCTAATAGCACCACCAATACAAGTAGCAGCACCACCGAATGGTTCAATTTCTGTTGGGTGGTTATGTGTTTCATTCTTGAAAAGTAGAAGCCATGGTTCCTTCTTACCATCTACTTCAATTTCCATTTTTACAGTACATGCATTGATTTCTTCAGATTCATCAAGTTTTGTAAGCTTACCAATCTTTTTTAAATACTTAGCAGCAAGAGTACCAATATCCATTAAGTTGATTGGCTTTGTTCTATTTAATTCTTTTCTTGTTGCAATGTAATCGTTATATGCATTTTGTAATAGTTCATCTTCAAACTTAACAGAATCGATAGTTGTTAAGAATGTTGTATGACGGCAGTGATCTGACCAGTATGTATCTATCATCTTAATTTCTGTGATAGATGGGTCTCTATTTTCTGACTTGAAATAATCTCTACAGAATCTAATATCGTCTAAGTCCATAGCAAGACCTTTTTCTGCCATGAACTTCTTTAAATCTTCGTCATTGTAGTTGATGAAACCATCAAGAGTCTTAACTGTTGTTGGAATCTTATAATCAACAGCAAGTGTCTTTGGCATATCAAGTAGAGCTTCTCTTGCTTCAACTGGGTTAATAACGAACTTCTTAATAGTATTTAAATCATCATTTGAGATATTACCATTAATAACATATACTCTTGCAGATCTAATTAAAGGTCTTTCGCCACAAGATATAAATTGGATACATTGAGCAGCAGAATCAGCTCTTTGATCAAATTGTCCTGGTAAATATTCTGTAGCAAATACGTTATCTCCCTTTGGTAAATCATAAGTAACGATATCTAATTGTGGTTCTGAAAATACAGTCTTTGTTGCTTCATCAAATAAAGCCTTATCAATATTTTCAACATCATAACGATTTAGAATACGAACATTGCTAATACCCTTAATGCCAAGAATATTAGTTAATTCATTATAAAGAGACTTAGCCTCGTTTGCTAATTCTTCTTTCTTTTCTACATAAACGCGATATACCATTATTTTTCCTCCGCTTTTAAAGCTCTTTGTCCAATATCATGACGATAGAATGCATTATCAAAGTGAATCTTATCAACAAGCTTATATGCTTTATCGATAGCACCTTTTAGTGTTGTATCAATAGCTGTTGCGCCTAATACTCTTCCGCCGTTAGTTACTAGTTCGTTCTTATCATTGAATTTAGCACCAGCAACGTATACTGAGTCATTAATCTCTTCTGGAATATCTAACTTAAATCCCTTTTCGTAAGAAACTGGATATCCTTCAGATGCCATAACAACACAGCATGCACTCTTATCTGAGAATTTAACTTCTGTATCTTTTAGTGTTCCATTTGTTGTAGCTTGCATGATTGTTAATAAATCACTCTCAAGAAGTGGTAAAACAACTTGAGTTTCTGGATCACCAAATCTACAGTTGTATTCAATAACCTTTGGTCCATTTTTTGTAATCATTAAACCAAAGTATAAACATCCTTTAAATGTTCTTCCTTCCTTATTCATTGCATTGATTGTTGGTAAGAAAATCTTATCCATACACTCTTTTGCAACAGCTTCTGTATAGTAAGGATTTGGAGCAATAGTTCCCATTCCTCCAGTATTTAAACCCTTGTCAAAATCATGAGCTCTCTTATGATCCATTGATGAAATCATTGGCTTTACAACATTACCATCAGTGAAAGATAAAACTGAAACTTCTGGACCTTCTAAGAATTCTTCGATAACAACCTTATCTCCGCTCTTACCAAATACTTTATCTTCCATCATAGAGATAACAGCATTTTTTGCATCCTCTAAGTTCTCAGCAATAATAACGCCCTTACCTAAAGCAAGGCCGTCAGCCTTAATAACTATTGGCATTTCTTGTTTTTCAAGATATGCTATAGCGCTTTTTTTATCTGTAAAAGTCTCATATTTTGCAGTTGGGATATTATACTTCTTCATTAAGTCCTTAGAAAAAGCTTTTGATCCTTCAATGATTGCAGCGTTTTTCTTAGGTCCAAAACAAGGAATACCCTTTTCATTTAGTAAATCAACAAGTCCAAGAACAAGTGGATCATCTGGAGCAACAATAGCATAGTCAATCTTATTGCTAACAGCAAATTCAACTATCTTATCTAAGTCTTTTGCGCCGATGTTAACACATGTAGCATCATGTGCGATACCACCGTTTCCAGGAAGTGCGAAGATTTCTTCTACACTTTTATTCTTCTTAATTGCTTTAATGATGGCATGTTCTCTACCGCCACCGCCTACTACTAATATTTTCATTCTTACCTCAGAATCAATGATGGAATAATCTCATTCCAGTAAATGCCATAACCATGTTATGTTTATTTGCAGCTTCAATAACTAAATCATCTCTAATAGAGCCACCTGGTTCTACAACATATGTAACACCGCTCTTGGCAGCCTTATCTATGTTATCACTGAATGGGAAGAATGCATCAGAACCAACTGTAACGCCAGTAATCTTGCTTAGATATTCATCCTTTTCAGCTCTTGTGAATGGCTTTGGTCTAACCTTGAAGAATTGTTGCCATACATCATCACCAAGAACATCTTGTGAATCTACATCAGATAGATATAAATCGATAATGTTGTTCATATCCGGTCTACCAATACCATCAGCAAATTGTAGAGATAATACCCTATCACTTTGTCTTAAGTGCCATAAATCTGCCTTAGATGCAGCAAGTCTTGTGCAGTGGATTCTTGATTGTTGTCCAGCACCTACACCGATTGCTTGTCCATCTTCTGCAAAACATACTGAATTTGATTGTGTATACTTTAATGTAATTAAAGAAATCATCATATCAATAGCTTTGTCATCTGGAAGATCTTTATTTGCTGTAACAATATTTGTTAGTAAAGACTTCTCTACTTTATAGTTATTTCTACCTTGTTCAAATGTAATTCCATATACTTGCTTTCTTTCGATTTCTTCTGGAACATAATTCGGATCAATCTTAACAATATTGTAAGCACCCTTCTTCTTTGTCTTCAAGATTTCAAGAGCCTTTTCATCGTAATCTGGAGCAATAATACCATCAGATACTTCTCTTGCAATAATGTTAGCTGTTGTAACATCACATTTATCAGATAATGCAATCCAATCTCCGAATGATGACATTCTATCTGTTCCTCTTGCTCTAGCGTATGCACAAGCGATTGGAGAATCATCTAATCCTTCGATATCATCAACAAAGCAAGCTTTCTTTAATCTATCTGAAAGTTTCTTGCCTACAGCAGCTGATGTTGGAGATACGTGCTTAAAGCTTGTAGCTGAAGCCATACCTGTTGCTTCTTTTAATTCCTTAACTAGTTGCCATGAATTGAAGGCATCTAAAAAGTTAATATATCCTGGTCTTCCATTTAATACTTCAATTGGAAGATCTTTACCATTTGCCATATAAATACGTGCTGGCTTTTGGTTTGGGTTACATCCATATTTTAATTGAAACTCGTTCATTGTTGACTCCTATTTATTCTTGTTGATTAAAACGTTCTTAGCTTTTCCTGTCTTAAGATTTACATATCTAACGTATAATGAAATCTTGTTATTCTCATCTAATGATTCCCAAATATTCTTAGCGAAAGAATCAATGTTATTTGGGATTTGAACTCTTTCTGGTTCGCCTTGGAATGTTGGGATTGGGTTACCATCACAAACATAAGTATGAATGAAATGTCCAACACCTGGAAGTGGAGAATAATCGAACATGTATCTATTACATGCTGTTCCTTCAGCGTCTGCACTCTTTAAAATGCTCATCTTATATGAGAATTCATCTTTATCTAAAACAAGCATAGCCGAGATTCTTGGAGTTAAATTTGGAGCATCTGGCTCAAATTGTCTTGACTTTAAAGCCTTGTTAAAGCAAAGGCCATTCTTTAATCCTTCGTAGATTGTATCTGTTTGATCACCGTTTGTAACAATTAACTTATTTTCATATTGTCTAATTGCAGCATAGATAATTAAGCTTGGATCTTCAACCTTAGAAGCATCAAATGGCTTTGTATAAACAACACCATTATCTTCTTCGAAGATTCTGTTTCTACTATTTGCACTTCTACCCATAATGAAGTAAGCGCTAACAGCATACTTTCCATCTTTGCTTAAGCCGGCGATAATACCTCTACCAACATAAGAATTACCCTTAACTAATTTATTAATAGTATTAACCTTATATATATTTAATTTCTTCATTTTATTCCTCTAATAATTTTTTGCAAACATCTTCAGTTGCCTTAGGTAATAGAACCCATTCAGCTTCTTCCATAACTCTCTTTTGTAGAATCTCTGGAGTATCTCCCTCCTTAATCTCTACAGCCTTTTGAGCAATGATCTTTCCGCCATCAGTAACTTCGTTAACATAGTGAACAGTAGCACCTGTAACTTTTACGCCATATTCAAGAGCTGATTCATGAACTTTTAATCCATAATAGCCCTTACCACAGAATGCAGGGATTAGAGATGGATGGATATTAATAATTCTATTTGGATATTTAGATGTAACTCTATCTGATAAAATCGCAAGGAATCCTGCAAATACGATAAAGTCGATTTTATTTTCATCTAAAACCTTTAATAATTCATTTTCGAAATCATCTACAGTTGCAAAGTTCTTACGAGCAACAGTAACAGCTTTAATGTTATTATTCTTTGCTCTTTCTAGTGCATAGGCACCTTCTTTATTAGATACAACTAAAACGATTTCACCGCTTTTGATGATGCCACTCTTTTGAGCATCAATTAAAGCTTGAAGATTTGTTCCACCACCAGATACAAATACTGCTATTCTGATTTTTCTATTTAGCATAAAACTACTCCATCTTCTGATTTAATAATTTCACCGATAACATAAGCATCTTCGCCATTAGCCTTAAGAATTTGTAATGTCTTATCTACATCTTCTTTAGCAACAACTACAGACATACCAACACCCATGTTATATGTATTAAACATATCGTGTTCACTAATATTGCCAGCCTTTTGTAATAACTTAAAGATTGGAAGAACTCTAACGTCTTCTTTCTTAATCTTTACGCCAAGACCCTTTGGAATAGAACGTGGCATATTTTCATAGAAGCCACCACCAGTAATATGAGAAACACCCTTAACTTGTACTTCATCAAATAAAGCAAGCATTGGCTTAACATAAATCTTTGTAGGAGTTAATAGAGTTTCTCCTAAAGACTTACCGCCTAATTCTTCTAAAGGCTTCTTAATATCTGCATTTTCTACATCAAATACCTTTCTTACTAAAGAGAAACCATTTGAGTGAACACCAGATGATGGTAAAGCGATCATGATATCGCCTTCTTTCATCTTTGTCTTATCTATAACTTTTGACTTTTCTACGATACCAACAGAAAATCCTGCTAAATCGTATTCATCTATAGGATAGAAACCTGGCATTTCTGCTGTTTCACCACCGACTAAAGCGCTTCCTGCTTGAACACAACCATCGCAAACACCCTTAACGATATCTGCAATCTTTTCTGGAACGTTCTTACCGCAAGCAATATAGTCTAGGAAGAATAAAGGCTTAGCACCAACGCAGATTACATCGTTAACGCACATAGCAACACAGTCAATACCAACTGTATCATGCTTATCCATTAAGAATGCCATCTTTAACTTTGTACCAACACCATCAGTTCCTGAAACAAGAACTGGATTCTTGTAACCAGTTAAGTCAAGTTGGAATAATCCGCCGAATCCGCCGATATCTTCAGCAGTTCCGCTTACCATTGTTCTAGCAATGTGTTTTTTCATTAATTCAACAGCTTTGTATCCGGCTGTAATGTCTACACCAGCTTTTGCATAGCTTTCTGAAAAACTCTTTTCTACCATGTTTTTCTCCTTATTTTTTTAATTCGCTTAATTTTGTTTCAAGTTTATTATGTGCAGCAACTGTTGGTTCATATGTTGGATATTTACCATCAAAACATGCTGAGCACATTTGCGATCCATCTGTTCCTGAAATCTTTAAAGCATCTTCAACGCTTAAGAATCCAAGTGAATCTACACCAATTATCTTTGTCATTTCTTCAAGAGTATGATTGCAAGCAATTAAATGATCTCTTGAATCGATATCTGTACCATAATAGCAAGGATTTAAGAACATTGGAGCAGAAGATAATAAGTGAACTTCTTTTGCACCAGCATCTCTTAAACTTTGAACGATTTTAGCACTTGTTGTACCACGAACAATTGAATCGTCTACAAGAACAACTCTCTTTCCATTGATTACAGACTTAACTACATTAAGTTTAATCTTGACACCCTCTTCTCTTAAATGTTGAGCAGGAGCAATGAAAGTTCTTCCTATGTATTTATTCTTAATAAATCCTATTTCATATGGGATTTTAGAAGCCTTTGCATAACCTAGGGCAGCATCAAGACCAGAATCTGGAACACCTATAACGATATCTGCATCGATTGGAAATGACTTAGCTAGGAATTCGCCAGCCTTTTGTCTTGCTTCGTGAACTGTACAACCATCGATTTCTGAATCTGGACGAGCAAAGTATAGATATTCAAAAATACAGAAAGTCTTAGGAGCTTTCTTTTCAGCAAAGAAACTCTTAACACCCTCTTTTGAGAATACTACAACTTCACCTGGTTCGATTTCTCTTACTTTCTTAGCACCAACTGAATCTAATGCACAGCTTTCAGATGCTACTACATATGAACCATCGCTTGTAATACCATAGCAAAGTGGTCTAAATCCATGTCTATCTCTTGCAGCAACTAGTTTAGTTGGTGACATAATAACAAGAGAATAAGCACCCTCAAGCTTATCCATAGCCTTTAAAACAGCTTCTTCTATTGTATGAGTATGGATTCTTTCCTTAATTAAATAATATGCTATAACTTCTGTATCTGATGTTGTATGGAAAATGCTTCCTTCTTCTTCTAAGGCAAGTCTTAATTCATAAGAATTTACTAAGTTGCCATTGTGAGCAACAGCAACATTACCCTTTAAGTGGTTAACAACCATTGGTTGAGCATTTTCTCTCTTACCACTACCTGTTGTAGCATAACGACAATGGCCAATGGCGATTTCGCCTTGGCCTAATTTTTCTAGAACATCTTTCTTGAAAATATCGTTTACTAAACCTACGTCTTTATGTGAGCTAAAGATACCATCATCGTTAACAACAATACCTGCAGATTCTTGACCTCTATGTTGTAGAGCGAAAAGACCATAATATGTTAGCGATGCTACATCTTTCTTTTGTGTGGAAAAAATTCCAAATACACCACATTCTTCATGTAAATTTGACATTTATTACTCTCCAAGAACTCTATGCATCATTTCTTTGTAAGCGTCTTCAACGTTACCTAAATCTCTACGGAATCTATCTTTATCTAACTTCTCGTTTGTCTTAGCATCCCAGAAACGACATGTATCTGGAGAGATTTCATCAGCAAGAACAATAGTTCCATCAGATAATCTACCAAACTCTAATTTGAAGTCTACAAGCTTTACATTAACCTTTAAGAAATATTCCTTTAATACTTCGTTAACTTTGAAAGCATACTTCTTAATTGTTTCAATTTCTTCCTTTGTAGCAAGCTTTAAAGCAAGTGCATGATAGTCATTGATTAGTGGATCATGTAAATCGTCATTCTTATATGAGAATTCGATTGTTGGTTCATCAAAAACAATACCTTCTTCTACACCATAACGCTTAGCAAAAGAACCTGCTGAAATGTTACGGATAATAACTTCAAGTGGAACAATCTTTACTTTCTTAACAAGAGTTTCTCTATCATTTAATTCTTCAACGAAATGAGTAGGAACACCATTTTTTGCTAAGATTTGCATTAAATAGTTAGACATACGGTTATTGATAACACCCTTACCAACGATAGTACCTTTCTTAGTTCCATCGAATGCTGTAGCGTCGTCTTTGTATGATACAATAACTAAATCCTCGTTTTCTGTAGCGAAAACTTTTTTTGCTTTTCCTTCGTAAAGTTGAACTGTCTTTTCCATGTTTCTCTCCTAAATAAAATTATTTATTAAACTCTGCCTCTAGTGCGGCGTTTTTCTTAAGTACGTTAGCTGCTCCTTCTTGTCTTTGAGCATCTAATTTCTTTGCTAAATCTTCATCAGAAACAGCAATAATTTGAGCAGCAAGAAGTGCTGCATTCTTTGCACCATCAATAGCAACTGTTGCTACTGGAATTCCAGATGGCATTTGAACAGTTGATAAAAGTGCATCAAGACCATCTAAGTTTGTGCTCTTGCAAGGAATACCAATTACTGGTAATGTTGTGTTTGCAGCAATAGCACCAGCAAGGTGAGCTGCCATACCAGCAGCAGCGATAATAGCACCAAAGCCATTAGCTCTTGCATTTACTGAAAAATCTCTAGCCTCAACAGGTGTTCTGTGAGCTGAGTATATATGAACCTCAAATGGAATTTCTAAATCTTTTAAAACATCAATAGCCTTCTTTACTACTGGTAAATCGCTATCGCTTCCCATAATAATACCAACTTTTTTCATGACTCCTCCTAAGTAAAACAAAAAGGGCGCACTCATCTTTTTTCAAGATATGTGCGCCCAGACGGTCGGCTGAAAGTTAAACTTTCTAATTATATTTTTCTGCTCCCTTGTGGTATCCCACTTAATCCGTCAGTAACAGAAAGTTCATTTGTATTTTTAGTATATCATTATATGATATACGCTGTCAAAATAAGTTTATGTAAAAACTTACTTAATAACTCCTGCCTTATTCTTTTGGATAACGTCGTGTGCTCCACCTTCTACAATAGAAGTTGCAGATACTAACGTAAGCACTGCTTTTTCTTGTAATTCAGGAATAGATAATGCACCACAGTTACACATTGTAGATTTAACTTTAGATAATGTCATACCAACATTGTCCTTTAGAGAACCAGCATATGGAACATAAGAATCTACACCTTCTTCGAAAGATAATTTCTTATCTCCACCAAGGTCATATCTTTGCCAGTTTCTAGCTCTATTAGAACCTTCACCCCAGTATTCCTTATAGTAATTACCACCGATATTAATCTTTTCTGTTGGAGATTCATCGAATCTTGCGAAATATCTACCAAGCATAATGAAATCTGCACCGATAGCTAAAGCTAACGTTACATGGTGATCATGAACGATACCACCATCTGAACATACTGGAACATAAATACCTGTTTCTTTGAAATATTCATCTCTTG
>DFIJ01000148.1:0-241 GCA_002372775.1 Christensenella sp. UBA3700 | reverse complement strand
TACAAATAGAGCCACCACCGATACCGACTTTTACGAAGTCCGCACCAGATTCTGCTAAGAATCTAAAACCATTAGCATCAACTACGTTACCTGCACCAACTTTAACCTTATCGCCGTATTTTGATCTAATCCAAGCGATTGTTTGTTTTTGCCATTCGGAGAAACCTTCTGATGAGTCAATACATAAAACATCAACACCTGCTTCAACTAATGCTGGAACACGTTCTGCATAGTCTCTTGT
>DFIJ01000145.1 GCA_002372775.1 Christensenella sp. UBA3700 | reverse complement strand
CAGCGTTCAACGCCGACTTCGATGGTGACCAAATGGCTGTTCACGTACCACTATCACTAGAAGCTAGAGCAGAAGCTAGATTCTTAATGCTTTCAACAAACAATATCTTAAAGTTGTCTGATGGTAAGCCAGTCGTTTCTCCATCACAAGATATCGTTATCGGTTGTTACTATTTAACAATGCCAGAAGATCCTGCAAAGAGAACTTTAGATAGAAGAGTATTCAGAAACCCAGATGAAGCTTTAATGGCTTATCAAACAAAACAAATTTCTCTACAAAAGGAAATTGAAGTAAGAGTTTCTAAGGTTATCGATGGAAAAGAATATTCAAAGAGAATTACAACATCTGTTGGTAAGTTAATCTTCAACAGTGCTATTCCTCAAGATTTAGGTTTACAAAAGAGAGATCCAGCTGATCCTCTAAGCTACCTAGACTTAGAAATCAACAGCATCGTTGCTAAGAAAGATTTATCAAGAATCGTTGATAGAGTATTCGCAAAGAAAGGTGCTACAGAAACTGCTGTAGTTCTAGATAAGATTAAGGCTTTAGGTTACAAGTATTCAACAGTTGGTGCTATCACAGCATCTATCTTCGATATGCATGTACCACAAGAAAAGCAAAAGTTCCTTGATATTGCTCAAAAGAAAGTTATCGATATTGAAAGAGCAAGTAGAAAGGGTCTTACAACAGAAAGCAACAGATACCAAGAAACAATTAAGGCTTGGACTGCTGCTAAGACAGAAGTATCTAACATCCTTGAAAAGCAAGGTAAGACATCAGACTTCTATAACCCAATTTGGATGATGGCTAACTCAGGTGCCCGTGGTGGTATCGGTCAGATTTCGCAATTGTGTGGTATGAGAGGTATCGTTGCTTCTACATCAGGTAAAGATATTGAGCTTCCAATTAAGTCATCATACCGTGAAGGTCTATCAGTATTGGAATACTTCATTTCAGCTCACGGTGGACGTAAGGGTATGGCTGATACAGCGTTAAAGACTGCTGACTCTGGTTACTTAACACGTCGTCTTGTTGATGTATGTCACCATGTTGTTGTATACGAACAAGATTGTGGAGATGTTAAGGGTACAGTTGTTAAGAATAATGACTATATTACATTCTCTAAGTCAGTTCTTGGATGCAAGGCTGCTCTTGATTGCTTAGATAAGTCTACGGGCAAGGCCGTAATTACAAAGGGTCGTATTATCACAGCTGAAGACGTTAAGAATCTATACAACGCAAAAGTTGGTCGTGTTCAAGTAATGAAGGAAGGTAAGGAAGAAGAAATCGTACTTAACGATAAGGCTGGTAAGAACTTTATCGATAAGATCGATGGTAGATTCGTTATCAACGATGTAGTTGATCCATTCACAGGAGAAGTTCTTGTAGCTGCTGGTCAAATGATCACTCCAGATCAAGCTAAGGCAATTGATAAGTCTGGTATGCAAGAAATTACAATCAGAGCTATCATCTCATGTAAAGCTAAGAATGGCGTATGCGCTAAGTGTTACGGTAAGAACATGGCTTCTGGTAACATCGTTAAGGTTGGTGAAGCTGTTGGTATCATTGCTGCTCAATCAATCGGTGAACCAGGAACACAGTTAACAATGAGAACATTCCACACTGGTGGTGTTGCTACTTCTGGCGATATTACAAACGGTCTTCCTCGTGTACAAGAATTGTTCGAAGTTAGAAGACCAAAGGGTCAAGCTACTATCTCAGATATTGATGGTGTTGTAAGCGTAGAAGAAAATTCTTCAGGCGTAAGAATCGTTACAGTTACTGGTGTAGATAAGTTCACAGGTAAGGAAGATAAGAGAGAATATCCTATCGATTACAATAAGAAGATTTGCGTAAAGACAGGTGAAAAGATTGCTGCTGGTGATAGAATCACATTAGGTAGTATCTATCCTCAAGACTTACTAAGAACAAAGGGACCTGCTGCTGTTCAAGAATACATTATTGATGAAGTTAAGAAGACATATGAATCTTCAAATGCTGAAATCAATGAAAAGCACTTGGAAATCATCGTAAGACAAATGTTAAGAAGAGTAAGAATCACAGCTGTTGGTTCAACAAACTTACTTCTTGGCGATGTTGTTGACGAAAGAGTTCTTCAAGAAGCTAACCAAAAGGTTCTTGCTGAAGGCGGCGAACCAGCATTAGGTGCTAGAATACTTCAAGGTATTACTAAGTCTTCTCTTGCTGTTGATTCATTCTTATCTGCAGCTTCATTCCAAGAAACAGCTAGAGTTCTTGCTGATGCAGCTATGAAGGGTAAGGTAGATCACTTACAAGGCTTAAAGGAAAATGTCATTATCGGTAAGTTAATTCCTGCTGGTACTGGCACAAAGATTTATGAAAACGTTATCACTGTAAATAAGGCTTCTGAAATGAATGTCATTAAGGAAGAAAACTTAGATACTAAGTTTGCAGTAGAAAACGAAGACTAATAAATCAATTACAACTATATATAGTAGATTTCTATAAAGAGTGTTGGAGGGGTCGGGCCCTTTGAAGACACAGCAACCTCTCGAAAGGTGCTAAATCCCGCAAGTTTACTTGAAAGATAGAATTTCTGTAAGGTCACTATCTTTGCAAAGTAGTGACCTTATTTTTTGGAGGATAATAAAATGTATAAACACTTATTTACAAGTGAAAGTGTAACAGAAGGACATCCAGATAAAGTTTGCGATAAAATCTCAGACTCAGTACTTGATGAACTTATTAAACAAGACCCTAACTCAAGAGTAGCTCTTGAGACAGTATGTAATACAGGATTTGCTTTATTAACAGGAGAAATAACAACTAAAGCTAAAGTTGATTATGAAGCTGTTGCAAGAAAGGCAATTCTAGATATTGGATACGATGCAGAAGAAAAGGGATTTGATGGTAATACTTGTGAAGTCATGGTAAGACTTGATACTCAATCTCCAGATATCGCACAAGGTGTTGATGCTGGTATTGAAATTAGAGAAAATTCAAGCACAGACAAGTATGATTTGACAGGTGCAGGTGACCAAGGAATGGTATTTGGTTTTGCTTGCAAAGAAACAAAAGAGTTAATGCCAATGCCAATTTCTCTAGCTCATAAGTTAACAAGAAAGTTAACAGAAGTTAGAAAAAATGGAACACTTAAGTATTTAAGACCAGATGGCAAAGCTCAAGTAACAGTTGAATATCATGATGATACTCCATATGCTGTTGATGCTGTTGTAGTTTCTGCTCAACATGATGAAACAGTAGATTTGGAAACATTAAGAAAAGATATAAAGAAGTATGTTATCGATACAGTAATTCCAAAGGAATTATTAAAGGAAGATACAAAGTTCTATATCAACCCAACTGGTAGATTCGTTGTTGGTGGACCACATGGCGATAGCGGCTTAACAGGTAGAAAGATTATCGTAGATACATACGGTGGTTATGCTCCTCATGGCGGCGGTGCTTTCTCAGGTAAGGATCCAACAAAGGTTGATAGATCAGCAGCTTATATGGCAAGATATGTATGTAAGAATGTTGTCGCTGCAGGTCTTGCAGATAAGTGTCAATTAGACATCGCGTACGCTATTGGTGTTGCTCACCCAGTTGCTTTACAAGTTCATACTTTTGGAACTGGAAAATATAGCGAAGAAAAGATTTCAAAGGCACTTGCTAAAGTCTTTGACTTTAGACCACTTGCAATTATCGAGAATCTAAACTTAAGAACTCCACAATTTGCAGCTTCAACAAACTATGGTCATTTCGGTAAGGAAGATGCAAATCTAACTTGGGAAAAGACAGATAAAGTTGATGCTTTATTAAAGGCTATACAAGAGGTTTAGTTTGAGATTAGAAGGGGAAGTTTTAGACGTTAAATTTAGAAACCTAGAAAATTGCTATACAGTAGTTATGGTAGATACAGGATTAGCACCAGTCTTTTGTGTTGGTGCTTTTCCTGATATAAACCCAGGCGAACAGTTAGTAATGGAAGGGGAATATAAATATAACCAAAAATATGGGGAACAATTTGAAGTTAGTTCTGTAATTGTTAAATTCCCAGCAACTATTACTTCCATGATTCAGTTTTTATCTAGTGGTATATTCCCTGGAATAAAATTAACTATTGCTACAAGAATTGTAGAAACATTTAAAGATAAGACTTTTGAAGTCTTAGCATCTGATCCTAAAGCGCTTTCTACCGTTAAAGGTATCAGTATTAAAAAAGCAAAAGAAATAGTAGAAAAATTCGTCTCTTTATCTGATATGAGAGACTTAATAATGTATTTGCAAGCGTTTGATATAACTGTGTCTATGGCTACAAAGTTATACATGGCATATGGTAATCAAACAAGAGCAATACTTGAGCAAAATCCTTATAAAATAATTGAAGATATTGATGGTATTGGTTTTAAAACAGCAGATGCAATTGCTGTTAAAATGGGTATTCCTTTAAATAGTAGCGAAAGAGTAATTGCCGCTATTACTTACATCCTTACAGAGGTTGCAAATCAAAAGGGACACACATATCTTTTTTATGATGATTTAGTATCAGAAACAATATCTCTTTTAACTTTAAATCCACAAGAACATATAGATTTAGTAGAGACAAGTATATCAACTTGTGAAAGACTTGGAAGAATAATACTTTTTGAAAAGTTTGAAAGAAAAGTTGTTATGTCTTATATCCTATATCACAAGGAGAAAGAGATAGCTAAAAAGTTAATTCAATTAATGAACGCGACATCAAACAATATCCCTGTGGATATTGATGAGAATATAAAAGAGTATCAACAGATACACAAAATTGCTCTTGATGAAAAGCAAATTGAGGCGATTAAAAACTCACTTATGTATGGTGTTTCAGTTGTTACAGGAGGCCCTGGAACAGGTAAGACAACAATCATAAAAGCAATCATTTCAATGCTTAATAAACTTGGAAAATCATACAAACTTTGTGCACCAACAGGAAGAGCGGCAAAAAGGTTAAGTGAATCAACAGGAATGCCATCATCTACTATTCATAGAGCGCTACATTTAGCGTTAAATGATGAGACTTCAAAATTTGTCTATAACGAAACAGAAGATTTAGATGAGGATGTAATAATTGTTGATGAAGTATCAATGTGTGATGTATTTGTTATGCACTCACTTCTACTTGCTCTAAAGAAAGATGCTAGAGTTATCTTTGTTGGGGATAAAGATCAATTGCCATCAGTAGGTGCTGGTAACGTTTTATCAGATATGATTAGCTCACAGGTTATACCTGTAAGTTATTTATCTAGAATCTATAGACAAGGCGAAAAGAGCATGATTTCGTATAATGCTCATGAGATTAATAACGGAAAGATGATTGCTCTAGATAATAAGAGTACAGACTTTTTCTTTCAAAGCGCAGACATTCCACAAACAGCATTAGATATAGTTGTGGATATGGTCAACAATAGACTTCCTAAATACTTCAATGTTTCAGTTGATGAAATACAAGTTTTAGCTCCATCGAAGAAGGGAATTGTTGGTATAGATAACATAAATAAAGTACTTCAAGATGCAATTAATCCAATTGGACCAGATGGTATACAAATTCAATATGGAGCAAACAACTTTAGAGTTGGAGATAGAATTATTCATATCAAGAATGACTATGAGCTTACATATAGCAATTTGACTGGAAAATCAGGCACTGGAGTGTTTAATGGAGAGATGGGTAAGATAATTGATATAAACCCAGAACTTCCTACAATTACAGTCCAATTTGACGATGAAAAGCTTGCAATATACGGAAGAAAAGAATTTGAAGAAATTCAACTTGCATATGCTGTTACTGTTCACAAATCTCAAGGTAGTGAATTCAAAATAGTTGTTTTTGTAGCAGAAGAGAATAATCCAATGCTTGCTACAAGAAACTTGCTTTATACAGGAATTACAAGAGGAAAACAAGCTGTAGTAATCGTTGGAAAGAAAGATATTATTGCCAAGATGATTAGGAATAACAGAATAGATAAAAGAAATTCAATGTTAGCCGCATTCTTGAGAGATGAAGCGGAGTTTAATTTTTAGTCAATATTGACTATACGCGCGTATTTATGATAATTTATTTATAGTGTCACTGACACTAGATTTGAGGTATAGAAATGGGATTCTTGAAAAAAATATTTATGAGTTCAAATGAAAGAGAATTATCTAAGATCGAAAAGATCGTAGATAAGATTGAAGCATTGGAACCTAAATTTGAAGCAATGAGTGATGAAGAGTTATCTTCTTGCACTGAACAATATAAAGAAAGAGTTAAGAATGGTGAATCATTAGATGATTTACTTCCAGAAGCATTTGCTACAGTAAGAGAAGCATCAAAGAGAGTTTTGAACATGAGACACTTCAGAGTTCAACTTATCGGTGGTGTTGTTTTATATCAAGGTAGAATTGCTGAAATGAGAACTGGTGAAGGTAAGACTTTAGTTGCTACACTTGCAGCCTATCTTGCAGCACTAGAAGGAAAAGGCGTTCATGTTGTTACTGTAAACGAATACTTAGCAAAGCGTGACGCTGAATGGATGGGTAAGATTTATAAATTCCTAGGTTTAAGCGTAGGTGTTAACTTAGCTCAATCATCTCCAGAATATAAGAGAGCACAATATGCTTGTGATATCACATATACAACAAACAATGAACTAGGCTTCGACTACCTAAGAGATAACATGGTAACAAGCAAAGAAGATATGGTTCAAAGAGATTTACACTTTGCTATCATCGACGAAGTAGATAGTATTTTAATCGATGAAGCTAGAACTCCACTTATCATCTCTGGTAGAGGAACAAAGAGTGCAGATACTTATATCACAGCTAATAGATTCGTTAAGACTTTAACTCCAGATGACTATGAAATCGGTGAAAAGGAAAAGTCAATTTTCTTAAATGAAAATGGTGCAGTTAAGGCTGAAAAGTATTTCAATATTGAAAACTTAGCAGATTATGAAAACCAAGAATTAAAGCACTATATTGATAATGCTTTAAAAGCTAACTTTATCATGAAGAGAGAAAACGATTATATCGTTGTTGATGGAGAAATCATCATCGTTGATGAATTTACAGGTCGTCAAATGATTGGTAGAAGATATTCTAACGGCTTACATCAAGCTATTGAAGCAAAGGAAAATGTTCCAATTAAGTCAGAGAATAAGACACTTGCTACAATCACTTTCCAAAACTTATTTAGATTATATCCAAAACTATCAGGTATGACTGGTACTGCTATGACAGAAAAGACAGAATTTAATGATATCTATGCATTAGATATTGTTGAGATTCCAACAAATAAGCCAGTTATGAGAATAGATAGAAATGACCAATTATACATGACAAAAGCTGCAAAATATAAGGCAGTACTTGAGGACGTTATTCAATGTTATCAAAAAGGTCAACCAGTTTTAATTGGTACAGTTTCTGTAGAAAAGTCAGAAGAGTTATCAAACTTATTAAAGAGAAACAAGATTCCACACAATGTATTAAATGCTAAGAATCACGAAAAAGAAGCTGAAATTGTAGCACAAGCTGGTAAGTACCAAGCAGTAACAATTGCTACTAACATGGCTGGTCGTGGTACAGATATTCTACTTGGTGGTAACCCAGAATTCTTAACAAAGGAAAAATTAGCAAAACTTGGATATCCTCATGAGGTTATTGAACTTGCTTCATCATTTGCTCATATCGCTGATGATGATAAGGAAGGTTTAAAGGCAAGAGAGGATTACAAGAAGTATTACGAATTATTCAAGAAAGACGTTGATGTTGAAAAAGAAAAAGTTTTAGCAGCTGGCGGATTAAAGATTATTGGTACAGAAAGACATGAATCAAGACGTATTGATAACCAATTAAGAGGTCGTTCTGGTCGTCAAGGTGACCCAGGTGAATCAGTATTCTATTTATCAATGGAAGATGACGTAATGAGAGTATTTGGTGGCGATCAAATGAAGTCTATGTGTGAAAGATTGTCTCTTGATCCAAATATGCCAATCGAAGCTAAGATTATTACAAATCAAATTAGAAACGCCCAAGCTGCTGTTGAAGATAGAAACTTCTCAATCAGAAAGCACGTTTTAGGTTACGATAACGTAATGAATGAACAAAGAAAGATTATCTATGAGCAAAGAAGAATTGTTCTAGATGGTATGGATGTTCATGAGCAAGTTAAGGCTATGATGAAGGAAGTTATTTCTTCTATCGTTCCAAAGTATGTAGATTACAAAGTTTACCATGTTCAATGGGATTACGAAGGATTTAACAAGGAACTTGAAAATGAATGCTTAGAAAATGGTACAAATTTATTAAATCCAGATTTTGTAGCAAATTATGATACAGCAGAAGAAATTGTTAATGGTATTTACGAAGTTGCTTTAAAGCAATATGAAGATAAGATAGAAAGTACTGTTAAGGAATTTGGTATTGATTTTGGTAGATTCGAAAGAGATTGCTTGCTAAGAAATGTTGATTTGAATTGGATGGATCATATTGATAATATGGATCAATTAAAACAAGGTATTGGTCTTGTATCATATGCACAACAGGACCCAGTTCAAGTATACAAGAGAGAAGGCTACGAGATGTTCGAAGCAATGAATACAAAGATACAAGAAGATGTTGTAAGAGTATTATGTAAATCGAAATTCGAAAGAAGAGTAGAAGTCAGAAAAAGAGTCGTGGAAGACATGAAAACAAACAAGGACGGAAATGGAACAGTAACCTCAGGCAAGAAGCCGGGAAGAAACGATCCATGTCCATGCGGAAGCGGTAAAAAGTATAAAGATTGCTGCGGAAAGTAAAATGGTTAATATCCACTAGTGCGTTGCCTAGTGGATGTTTTGATTAACGGGGGATTATGAAAGATGGACAAAAAGAAAAGAATTACATTAATAGTGTTGACGGTTTTACTAGCATTTGTTGCGGTGAATGTTTGCGGTTTTGCGATTTATTTATCTGTTTTCTATCATGCAGATGAAGCAGTATTACCTTATTTGGAATCTGATGATGTAGTAGAAGCTAGATACGTTGAGAGTGAAGATTACTATTTATTTAAACCAAAAAATATAGAATCAAAGGCTGCGCTTATTTTCTATCCAGGAGCAAAGGTTGAGTATATATCTTATGCATATTTGATGCATGAATACGCAAAGATGGGTATTACTTGTATGGTTTGTCATATGGCTGGTAATATGGCCTTTATGGAAATTAATGCTGCTGATGGAATTCAAGAACAATTCCCAGAGATTGAAACTTGGGTTATTGGTGGACACTCATTAGGTGGAGCTATGGCATCAAAATACTTAAGTAAGCACTCTTCTGAATATGATGGAATAATCTTCTATGGTTCATACCCAAGTGCGGATTTGTCAGGTTTAGATATAAAGTGCGTTTCTATATATGGCTCTGAAGATACAGTCACAAATAAGAAGCATTTTGAGGATAATAAAAAGAATTTACCAAAGAATACAGTGATTCATGTAATAGAAGGTGGAAACCATGCTCAATTCGGTATGTATGGCGAGCAAGGAAAAGATGGTGTAGCAAAGATTACTGTTGAAGAACAAGTTGCAGAAACAATTGCGGTAACAGCTCAAGTTTTTGGTCTTTAATCGCTAACAAGTTTTGAACTATTAATGCTATACTACTTCACGGTGTTATAAATGATTACTTTAGATTTGTTAAAAATGGATTATAATGCGATAAGCAAAGATTGTGCTGATCTAGAAACAGCACTTAATTTGCCAGCATTAAATTCGAGAAAAAAAGAACTAGAGAAAGAACAAGAAGTAGATGGATTTTGGGAAGATATAAAGAAAGCTCAAGTTGTTAATAAAGAACTTGCGGGAATTAATAATAAGCTAGATAAGTTTAAGAAATTAAAAGAAAGAGTTAGTGATGTAGATACATTAATCGAACTTTCTGAAGAAGAAAATTCTGAAGAAGAATATGAATCATTAGATGCTGAAATTAAGCAATTAGAAAAGGAAATTGATGAGTTTAAGATTTCTACATTACTAAGAGGAAAATACGACCAAAACAACGCTATTTTAACTCTTCAAGCAGGTGCTGGTGGAACAGAGGCTCAAGACTGGGCTCAAATGTTATTTAGAATGTACTCAAGATACTGCGAAAGAGTTGGATATAAAGTTACAGTATTAGATTCTTTAGCTGGTAGTGAAGCTGGTCTTAAGAGTATTACATTCTCAGTAGAGGGTGAAAATGCATATGGCTACCTAAAGGCAGAAAAGGGAGTTCATAGACTTGTTAGAATTTCTCCATTTAATGCTGCAGGAAAGAGAATGACTTCATTTGCTTCTTTAGAAGTTATGCCTGAAATTGAAGATGAAGGCGAAGTTGTTATTAATCCAGACGATATAAGAATCGATGTATTTAGATCATCAGGTGCAGGTGGTCAAAAAGTTAATAAGACAGATACAGCTATTCGTATTACTCACTTTCCAACAGGAATAGTTGTTACTTGTCAAAATGAAAGATCTCAATTGCAAAATAAGGAAGTTGCTTTCCAAATGCTTAGATCAAAGCTTGTAGAATTACAAGAAAGAGAAAGATTGGAAAAAGAAACAGAACTAAAGGGAGATATCAAGAAGATAGAATGGGGTAGCCAAATTAGAAGCTATGTATTCTGTCCTTATACCCTTGCAAAGGATCATAGAACAGGTTATGAAAATGCGAATATAAATGCTGTTATGGATGGCGATATTCAAGGATTTATAGACGATTATTTAACAAAGGCAAATTAAGATGTATTACGATATTGCGTTAGAAAAATTTGAAAAGATTAAGGATAAAGAAGATAAAGTTATTTTAGCTATAGAATCTTCTTGTGATGAAACTGCTTGTGCTATTACAAGGGGTAAGGATGTCCTTGCAAATATCATTGCATCTCAAATAGATATTCATAAAAGATTTGGTGGAGTAGTTCCAGAGATTGCTTCAAGAAATCATATTATGGCAATTCAAAACTGTGTTGATGAAGCATTAAAAGAAGCAGGTATGACACTAGATGATATTGATGTACTTGCAGTTACTTATGGTGCTGGATTACTTGGAGCATTACTAGTTGGCGTTTCATATATGAAAGCTTTAGCTTTCGCAACACAAAAACCTTTAATTGCTGTAAATCATATTAAAGGTCATATCGCAGTAAACTACATTGCAAATAAAGAATTAAAACCACCTTTTATCTGCTTAATAGCATCAGGTGGTCATACAGCTATTGCTCATGTTAAGAGCTATGGTGAAATGGAAATTTTAGGTACAACACAAGATGATGCTTGTGGTGAAGCTTTTGATAAAGTAGCAAGAGTATTAGGTCTTGAGTATCCAGGTGGTCCACAAATACAAGCACTTGCAGAAGGTGGCAAGGCTACAATAGATATTCCAACTCCATATAAGGATGTAGATACATATGATTTTTCATTCTCAGGAATTAAGACGGCAGTTATTAATTATGCTCATAAGATGGAACAAAAGGGAGAGGAGATTAATAGAAAAGATTTAGCATTCTCATTCCAAGATAAAGTAACATCTATTATGGTAAATAATACAATAAGATGCGCGTGCGAAAAGAAAATAGATACAGTAGTTATAGCTGGTGGTGTTGGTTCTAATAAAGCTTTAAGAGAGAAGATGGCACTTGAGGCTAAGAAGCATCATTTGAATGTATTTTACCCACCAATTAAGCTTTGTACAGACAATGCAGTTATGATTGCATCTCAAGCATATCATTCAATTATCGCTGGTGCTAAACCGGTAGATATTGACCTAGATGCTGATGCAAATGTAAGAATTACTGACTAAAAAGTCACAATTTACATAAATTTTACATAAATTTAGCCCCTAAAAGCCAAGTAGCGAAAAAAGGGGAAAAAATCCATTATTTTTGTTTGACTTAATATATATTAATGTGTAAAATCATTTTTGCTGTACGTAGGGGAACTGCGCGCAGTATTGCTATAAATATTAGAACAACCACGTGTACGGGAGTTCTGATGCCTATACAATGAGTTTATCCTTCGGGGTTGCTGGATAGCTCATCCGATTAAAAAAACAGGAGGTAAAAACATGCCAACAATCAATCAGTTACTTAAGGCTGGTAGAGAAAAGCAAGTAGCAAAGAGTACTACACCTATTATGAAGGGAAATCCTCAAAAGAGAGGCGTATGCTTATCTGTTACAACAACATCACCAAAGAAGCCTAATTCTGCTTTAAGAAAGATCGCAAGAGTTCGTCTTGTTAATGGTATGGAAGGTACTATTTATATTCCAGGTATCGGCCACAACTTACAAGAGCACAGCGTAGTTCTTATCAGAGGCGGAAGAGTAAGAGATTTGCCAGGTGTAAGATATCACATCATTCGTGGTACTTTAGATAGTGCTGGTGTTGCAAAACGTATGCAAGGCAGATCAAAATACGGCGCAAAGAGACCTAAATAGTCGGATGCACAAAACAACAACAATCGAAAATAGGAGGTAAAAACCATGCCAAGAAGAAATAGTGTTCCAGTTAGAGACGTTCTACCAGATCCTACTTACGGAAGTAAGGTTATTGCTAAGTTCATCAACCAAGTTATGTACGATGGCAAGAAGGGAACTGCTCAAGAAATCGTTTATGGAGCTTTCGATATAGTAGAAAAGAAATTAGGACAAGATCCTGTAGATGTTTTCACAAAAGCATTAGCTAATGCTACTCCAGAATTAGAATGTAAGGCTCGTCGTGTAGGCGGTGCTACATACCAAGTTCCATGTGAAATCAGAGCTGCAAGACGTCAAACATTAGCCATCAGATGGTTAGTAAATGCTTCTCGTGCTAGAGGAGAAAAGACAATGATGGATCGTGTTGCTGCAGAACTTATCGACGCTTTCAACAATACTGGAAATGCAGTTAAGAAGAAAGAAGAAATGCATAGAATGGCAGAAGCAAACAAGGCGTTTGCACATTATCGTTGGTAGTTTAATATTATCAATACAACAAATAAATAGAGAGGACAATTATGCCTAGAGAATATTCGTTAGACAAAACAAGAAATATCGGTATCATGGCCCACATCGATGCTGGTAAAACAACAACTAGTGAAAGAATCCTTTATTATACAGGTATTACACATAAGATCGGTGAAGTTCACGATGGTGCTGCTACAATGGACTGGATGGAGCAAGAACAAGAAAGAGGTATCACAATTACTTCAGCTGCTACAACAACACATTGGAGAGATCACGTTATCAACTTAATCGATACTCCAGGACACGTAGACTTCACAGTAGAAGTTGAAAGAAGCTTACGTATTCTAGATGGTGCTGTTGCTTTATTCTGCGCAAGAGGCGGTGTTGAACCACAATCTGAAACAGTATGGCACCAAGCTACAAAGTATCATGTACCTCGTATTGCTTTCGTTAATAAGATGGATAAGGATGATGCTTCATTTGAAAGAACAATGCAAATGATGGTTAAGCGTTTAAAGGCTAACCCAGTTCCAATGCAATACCCAATGGGTTCTGCTAAAGAGTTCGAAGGTTGTATCGACCTTTTAACTATGGAAGCTGTTCACTTTGAAGGAAGCAACGGTATTAACGTAGTTCGTTCAGCTATCCCAGATGAATTCAAGGCTGGTGCTGAAGAATATCGTCAAAGAATGCTTGAAGCTGTAGCTGAATATGATGATGACATTATGATGTTAGTTCTTGATGGAAAGACAAGTGTTGAAGACATCACTCCAGATATGATTAAACCAGTAGTAAGAAAGGCTACTATTGATATGAAGATGACTCCATGTTTCTGTGGTACATCTTTAGGAAACAAGGGTACTCAATTATTACTTGATGCTATCGTAGATTACTTACCATCACCTCTAGATTTACCAGAAGTTATGGGTACTCTACCTGGTTCTAAGGTTGAAGATCAATCTAGACCTGCTTCTGATGATGCTCCAATGAGCGGTTTAGCATTCAAGATTGCTACAGACCCATTCATTGGTAAGTTAGCTTACTTCAGAGTATATTCAGGTGTTATTACTAAGGGTTCTTATGTTTATAACTCAACAAAGGATATTAGAGAACGTATCGGTCGTCTAGTTAGAATGCACTCTAACAGCCGTACAGAAATTGATGAAGCTCATGCTGGTGATATCATCGCTATCGTTGGTTTAAAGAACACAACAACTGGTGATACATTATGTGATGAAGAACATCCAATTATCCTAGAATCAATGGAATTCCCAGAACCAGTTATTGATATAGCTATTGAGCCAAAAGATAAAGCAGCTCAAGAAAAAATGGGAATTGCATTAACAAAATTAGCTGAAGAAGATCCAACATTTAAAGCTTATACAAATCAAGAAACAGGACAAACAATCATCGCTGGTATGGGTGAATTACACTTAGATATCATCGTTGATAGATTAAGAAGAGAATTCAAGGTTGAAGCAAATGTTGGTAACCCACAAGTTGCTTACAGAGAAACAATCAGAGATACAGTTACTGCTCGTGGTACATTCAAGAGACAATCTGGTGGTAAAGGTCAATATGGTGACGCTTTAGTTACATTATCTCCAAATGAACCAGGAAAGGGCATCACATTCGTAGATAAGACTGTTGGTGGTTCAATTCCTAAGGAATTCATCCCAGCTGTTGAAAAGGGTATTAGAGATGCTGCTATGGGCGGTATCCTAGCTGGTTACGAAATGGTAGATTTCAATATCGACTTAATCGATGGTTCATACCATGAAGTAGACTCTTCAGAAATGGCATTCCAAATCGCTGGTTCTATGGCATTCAAGGAAGGTGCTTCAAAGGCTCATCCAGTATTACTTGAACCTATCATGTCAGTAGAAGTTGTTGCTCCAGATGAATATCTTGGAACAATCTTAGGTACAATTTCTGGTCGTCGTGGTAACATCAAGACAACTGAAGATAGAAACGGCGTACAAGTAGTAGATGCTGATGTACCACTAGGTGAAATGTTCGGATATGCTACAGATCTTCGTGGTTCTACACAAGGTCGTGGTAACTTCACAATGCAATTCTCACATTATGCTGAAGTTCCAAAGAGCGTAGCTGAAAAGATCATCGGTGAAAGACAAAAGAAGAATTCATAATTGAAATATTTGCAATGTTGTTCGGGGAAACCTGAACAATATTGACAACTATTATAAATTATAATAAAATTAAAATTACGAAAAAATAAAAACAAATAATTAATTTATCACAATAATTTAGGAGGATATTTTAAATGGCTAAGGCTAAATTTGAAAGAAGTAAACCACACGTTAATATTGGTACTATCGGACACGTAGACCATGGTAAAACAACTCTTACTGCTGCTATCACAACATACTGTGCAGCTAAGGGCTTAGCAGATGCAATGAGATATGATCAAATTGATAAAGCTCCAGAAGAAAAGGCAAGAGGAATCACAATTAACACAGCTCACGTTGAGTACCAAACAGCTACAAGACACTATGCTCACGTTGACTGCCCAGGACACGC
>DFIJ01000179.1 GCA_002372775.1 Christensenella sp. UBA3700 | reverse complement strand
TTACTACGAACAGTAACATCAGATACCATCTTTCCTGTTTCATCAAGGATAACGCACTTTGTATAAGTACTACCTGAATCACAACCACCAAAATACTTCATAAAATATTCTCCTTTAACTAGCTTATATTATATTCAACTTTTGTAAAGCTTCTTTAGCTCCCTTATAAATACTAGAATCACTAGATAATTCTAATACAGAATCGCCCTTCATATCACTTAGTGACATTAACTTATCATCTGGAATGCATGTAAGGATAGGAATGTCGCCTGTATCTATTGTATCAACAAAAGACATATCTGGCATACGATTTACTATAACTCCTGCCTTTTCAAACATTGTAAGTTCTTTAGCAACAGAATGAATTGTTTGCACAACTTTTAATCCTTTCTTACTTGCGTCAGACACAAGTATTAAATGTGTCACCTTTTCCATAACACGACGGTTAACTTGTTCAATACCAGCTTCTCCATCTATTACTACATAATCAAAGCTATTTGCAATCATGCTAATAACTTCTTTTAGATATGCATTAACTTTGCAATAACAACCTGCAGCTTCTGGTCTACCAATAGCTAAGAATGAAATATTGTTCATTTCAACTAAGGCATCAAACAATTGAAACTTTGCTTCCCCTAGCATCTCTATAGCTTTCTTTGTGTTGCCATCTTCAACAGCGTTTATGAATAACTTTCTTATGTCATCAACTGTTGATGCAACATCTACTCCAAGAGCTGTAGCAAGGCCAACAGCAGGGTCAGCATCGATAGCTAAAATCTTTTTTTCTGGATACGTCTCGGATAAAAGTCTAACAATAAGTGCGGATAGCGATGTCTTTCCAACACCACCTTTTCCTGTTAATGCTATTATTGTTGCTTTCTTCTCTTCCATTATTCCTTAATGTCTAAAATAACATATCCATCTACTAAATTAGCTTCTTTTAGTGTTCCTTCTACAGTGCATTTTCTTTCCATCAAATCTGTAAGGATTACATTGTTTCCATCTAAAGAGATAGAAGCAACATTCTTCATAATTACAGATTCATCATCCATATTGTTTTTATAGACTGTAGATAAACACATATTATTGTCCTAATTTATGCAATGCTTCATTAATTTTTTCATTCATTTTCTCAGCACAAGATAATGCTTCAACCAAACAGTTATATGCTTCATGTTCATGGGCTGAATTTAACTTTTGAGCAATCTCATCTAATTGCTTTGCATGAGACTCATTATGAGCAACCATATATTTCATAAGAACTACAAGTTCTTCTTTTGATGTATGCTCGTTTAAATGATTATGTTCATGATTATGATTATGTTGTTCGCTCATATTATCACCTACGTATAATATTTTAATATTTTTATACATAAAAAATCAATAATAGTATTATCGATTATAGACAATAAAAAGCCTGCTATTTCTAGCAGGTCAAAATCTTAATAATTTTTATCTTGGATTACCTTAGCTAAATCCAAAACTAATTGCTCTGTCTTTTCCCAACCAAGACATGCATCAGTAATAGATTTACCATAAATACCCTCTTCTGCTTTTTGATTTCCATCAATTATATATGATTCAATCATTAAGCCCTTTACTAGCTTCTTAATCTTTTCATTATGATTCATTGAGTGAATAACTTCTTTTGCAATTCTAACTTGCTCTTCAAAATGTTTTCCTGAGTTAGCATGGTTACAATCTACAACTAAGGCTGGGCATTCATATTTAGAGGCATCATACTCTGTAGCTAAGTGTAGTAAATCTTCATAATGGTAATTTGGAAATGATTCACCTTTAGAGTTTACAAAGCCTCTTAAAATAGCATGGGCAAGAGGATTTCCCTTAGTCTTTACTTCCCATCCTCTATAAATGAATGTATGAGCTTTTTGAGCAGCTCTAATTGAGTTTAACATAACAGTAATGTCACCAGATGTTGGATTCTTCATACCAACAGGAACATCCATACCAGAAGCTGTTAATCTATGCTCTTGGTTTTCAACTGATCTTGCACCAACTGCAACATAAGATAAGATATCGTCAAGATAACGATAGTTATCTGGATATAACATTTCATCAGCTGTTGAGAAACCTGTTTCAGCAAGAACTTTTAAATGCAATTTTCTAATAGCAATGATGCCTGAAAGCATATCTGGTTCGCCAAGTGGATTTGGTTGATGAAGCATTCCTTTATAACCTTCACCTGTTGTTCTTGGTTTATTTGTATATACTCTTGGAACAATAAGAAGTTGATCTTTAACTTTCTCTTGTAATCCTCTTAATCTTGTAACATAATCTAAGACTGCATCTTCTCTATCTGCAGAACATGGTCCAATGATAAGTAGTAATCTCTTATCTTCCCCAGTAAAGATCTTCTTAATTTCTTCATCATTAGCAGCTTTCTTTTGAGCAAGTGCTTCTGGAACTGGGAATTCCTTCTTTATCTCCATAGGAATTGGTAACTTTCTAATAAAATCCATATTCATTATTTATACCTCTTAAATGTGTTTATGCACATATTATAACAAAAAATTATATTTATATTAGTAAAATTTTAATAAATATACACATCATATCTTATAGCTTTTCCAGATATAGTGTAATTAGGCTTAATATCTACTAAATTCTCACCTTTTTGTGGCCTTTTTACTATTATCTTTTTTGCCT
>DFIJ01000090.1 GCA_002372775.1 Christensenella sp. UBA3700 | reverse complement strand
TTTTGTAAATGTCATAGCCATAATACTGCCCTCCGAAATTAACAATAGTATTATAACATGCTCAAAAGATTTATAATATAAATAAGAGGGAAAATTATGGAAAATCAGACACAAATCTCTAAGAAGATGTGGGCGATACTTATTGTCTTTGGCCTATTTGGACAAATAGCCTGGGCCGTTGAAAATATGTATTTCAACCTATTCGTTTATAACACAATCGTTAAAGATACAGCAGTAGTTACACTAATGGTTCAATTAAGTGGTGTTATGGCAACAGTAGTAACATTATTTGCTGGTATCTTTTCTGACAAACTCGGCAACAGAAAACACTTTATTTCTATAGGCTATATCATTTGGGGAATAACGATTCTTATTTTCGCATTCATTAAGAAAGACAATACGGCCTCAATATTTGGCATTACAGAAACGGCAAAGATTATTTCAGTTACTTGTACAATTGTTGTTGTAATGGACTGCGTTATGACCCTATTTGGTTCTACAGCAAATGATGCTTGCTTCAACGCATGGGTAACAGATAACACTGACCACACTAATAGAGGTAAGGTTGAAGGTGTTCTATCTATAATGCCTCTTATTGCTATGCTTATTGTTGCTGGCGGTTTTGGTATGCTAGTTAGTGCTATTGGATATGATGGCATGTTCATAACTCTTGGATTAGTAGTATCCATTGTAGGTGTACTTGGATTATTCTATATCAAAGATGCCCCTGCTCTACAAAAATCAGATTCTGTTTTCTATAAAGATTTAATATACGGATTTAAACCAAGCGTTATTAAACAAAATGTAACATTCTATATCGTTTTATTAACAATCGGAATTTACTCTATTGCTTGCCAAGTATTTATGCCATACTTAATCATCTATCTTCAAGAATATCTAAAGTTTACTGTAATAGAATATAGTATTGTTCTAGGTCTTGTAATTACATTAGGCGCCGTTGCTGTTGTATTAATTACTAGAAAGTCAGATAAATACAGAAAAGATAAACTATGCTATATATTCACAAGCGTATTTGCAGCTGGACTTATTGCCATCTATTTCATCAAAGGTGACAATCATACATTTAATATGGTTCTTCTAGGAGTATTTGGACTTATTATGCTTATTGGATACATATCCCTACTATCTCTTCTTGGAGCTATGGTAAGAGATTATACTCCAAAAGAAAATGCTGGCAAACTTCAAGGAATAAGAATGATTTTCTATGTATTAATCCCTATGTTTGTAGGCCCAGCTATAGGACAAGCTTTAAATAGTTCTCAAGGATTAACATATATTGATCCAGACACAGAACAATTAGCAAACATTCCTGCACCAGAGATCTTCTTAGTTGCTGGACTTATTGTTTTATTAATGTTTATTCCTTTAGTCTTCTTGACAAGAAGAATTAATAAAGAAAAATCAGAATAATATTTATATTGCATAAAAATACCCCCTGTTTTTGCACAGGGGGTATTTTGTTTATAATCATTAATCTTTTATAAATTCTTTATTTCTTGCTTTGCCTCTAACATAAAATGTTAGATATCCAATTCCAATAGCAATACCAATTATTGCTACAATAGGAATCCACATAATATAAATCTTGCCACCTGCAGCAAATCCATAGAAATCTTCCCATTCTTTTAGAATTAACACCATAGTGAAATAGACTATCCCATAAACGATTACAGCGACAAGTTCTAACCACATATACTTTTTATCAAAGTCGTCATATTTTTCAAAAATAACAACAGAAATAAAAGCCATAACTGGACATAAGAAATGCAAGAAGAAACTATTCTCAGTAAATAAATCAAAAAGTGGTTTTCCATTCATAATCATATTCATTGGAGTTAATCCAATAACTACTACTATAAATGTAACCATTACAGAATTCATTCCTAAGAATTTTGCTATTACTGCCCATTGAGGTGTTACAAGATTCTTATCCTTTAATCTCCTAATATTAAATACAAGCATAATTGCACAAGTTATAGCGCATAAAATATTAGAATCAATAGTAAAGAACCTAAAACATGTAGACCCTACTACCTGCATGTTCCCTGTACCCACTTTAAACCAATAATAAGCAACTGCTCCGATAGTAAATATAATTACTAACGCATTAAACACTAAATCCACAATATTAAAAATTCTTTTTTCTTTCATACAAACATTGTATCGCAAATATTATCTAAAATGAACAATCAGCCAATTAAATGTGTTTTAATGGCATAAAACATATTTTTCAACTTCATAAGGCATAAAAAAAGACTGCACTTTCATGCAGTCTTTGAAATCATATTAATGATTATTATTTCTTTCCGCCTGGAACTTTCTTTAATCTAGCGAATCTTGGAAGACCATCCTCAAGTGGAGCCTTGCAATCGCCTTGGATTAGTGGTAATGCATAATCAATATAAGCTTGAGAAAGCATTGTACCATTGTTGATAATCCATTCCTTTGGAATCTTTTGTTCTGTATTAGCAGCAAGCTTTAATGCAACCTTACCGATCTTACCCTTGTAGTTACCCTTAGAATCTGTTCCTCTCTTGATAACAACCATCTTATCTGTAGTACCAGCAATAGCATACTTAACAGCAGCAGCACCGCTCTTGAAAGCTTCTTCAACGTCAACCTTAGATGCTAAGTGAGCACCACATCTTTGCATTAGAGAGAATTCGATACCTCTTGTCTTGCAACCGAACTTATCTTTACATAAGTTAGCTAGCATTTGTCCTACACCACCAAGTTGAACGTGACCAAAGCTATCCTTAGCTACGTTTTCGTTCATCTTTTCAGCGATTAGAGTTCCGTTTTCATCAGCAATACCTTCTGAAACGCAGATCATAACCTTACCCTTATTAGCCTTGAACTTAGCTTCAACATCTGCTAAGAACTTATCAACTGTAAATGGAACTTCTGGTAAGTAGATTAAATCTGGACCTAAATCCTTTGTGCAAGCTAAAGCTGAAGCAGCTGTTAACCAACCAGCATGACGACCCATAGCTTCTACTACTGTAATCATTGGTGTGTCATAAACTGTAGCATCTAACTTTAATTCCATCATTGTTGTAGCAACATACTTTGCAGCTGAAGCGTAACCTGGGCAGTGGTCTGTACCGAATAAGTCGTTATCGATTGTCTTAGGTACACCCATAACATTCATATCCCAACCAGACTTCTTCATATACTTAGAAATCTTGTTACATGTATCCATAGAATCGTTACCACCATTATAGAAGAAGTAACGAACGTTATACTTCTTGAATACTTCAAGCATTCTCTTATAATCTGTATCATCTTTCTTTGGATCTGCTAGTTTGTATCTTACTGAACCTAAAGCTGAAGAAGGAGTATTCTTTAAAAGTAATAATTCCTTAGGATCTTCCTTACCGATATCATAGAAATCTTCATCTAAAACACCTCTGA
>DFIJ01000141.1 GCA_002372775.1 Christensenella sp. UBA3700 | reverse complement strand
GATCTAACAGAACCAGGTAAACAAATCTTTGTAAATCTAGCACCAGCAAAAGCATAATCTCCAATTGTTTCGATTTGCATTAGAGTGCTGCTATTTAATCCTGTGCACTTAACATCTAAGTTAAAGAACCAGAATGCTTCTGCATCAGTGTTGTTGTATCTATATGTGCAGCCATCTAAATCTGAATATAAACCAACATAAGCATATAATTTCTTCATATCGAAGTCTGTGATAACAAAATGAGACTTTGATGTAGATGTTGAACCACTTGTCTTTGTGTAGTCTTCAAGTTTTAATATTCTGAAGTACTCGTTATATCCGACCTTTTCTGTATTGCCTTCAATAGTAGATCTTTCAAATAAGATTGTTTTGCTTTGAGTGATACTACTTACAGTTGCAGATGATGCATATAAATTGAAAGCGCCTTTTCCAATTGATTCAACCTCTTCGCTTAATACTAAATCATTTGTTGTTAATAAGTTTGTACATCCCATGAACATACCTTCTGGAATCTTATTAACCTTACTAACATTCATTGATACACTCTTTAGTGATGTACAAGCAAAGCATAGATTTGAACCTAAAGTAATTGTTTCATCATCCTTGTCTTGTTCAAAAACTAAAGTGTTTAATTGAGAACCAGAGAATGCATAATCTCCGATTGAAGTTACACTTGGAGCAACTCTAAAATAGAACTTGTTACCTGTAACGTTTGCAAAAGCATATTTTCCAATAGTCTTTAGATTTGGGAAATATAATTCATCTTCAGCAACTGAATATAAACTTGTATTATAGAAAGCATATTGATCGATTGTTGTAATACCTAAATCAGTTTCATTGCTGCCAGGTATTAATTCAATCTTTTGTAAAGCACATTCTCTAAATGCACTAGCGCCAATAACTTTTAATGACTTTGGTACATAAATACCATCAAGCTTTTGGCAGTTATAGAAAGCATATGAACAAATTTCTGTAAGACTAGAAGGAAGTGTATACCACTTATATGTGTCTTCACTAGCTTCTATATCTGTACCTAAAGCGCTACAGCCATAGAATGCATAATTACCAATGTAAGTAATTGAATCTGGCATTGAAACATATTTAAGTGAAGTTGCATTATAGAAACAATAATCTGGTACGCTCTTTATTCCATCTGGTAAAGTAACAGAAACAATAGTTGTATTTCCAGAGAATGCATTTTCGGAAATCTCTATTGATGAGTCTTTAGCAAAAGACAATGCTGTTACTGATGAACTATTAAAAGCTTTTTCTCCAATAGAAACAATCTTCTTGCCTTCTACTTTTGCAGGAATTGTTAAAGTAGTTTCGCTACCATTGTATGAAACGATAGATACGCCTGAACCTTCAGATACTACAGTATAGTCTCCTAACTTGAATTCCTTATCTTTTTCTAATGAATTAAAATAAACACTAATAACAGTAATTACAACTGCTAATACTATTATTACTGCTAATGCAATTTGTTTTGAGTATTTTTTCATATTCTTCCTTTCTATTTTACAGCTACATTCCAGCAATCAATTCTGTTCGCTGCTTGTGTTATATTATCTCTTATTAATTTTGATGAACTTCTTGGGGTAATCTTCATATTATTAACCTCAATTCCATCTACATGTCTTGCAAATAAACCATATACTGGCAAATCGTCATATTTGCTCTTCTCATGAGATAAGAAGTACAAATGGATAACTCTTGTAATTTCTGGATATCCGCTCATACCATCTTCATCTTTAGGATCGCCTACGCTTAACTTCTCTGCAGTATTTCTATAATTTGCAACAAAGTTTGCAATTAATACATCTTTAACTCTATAGATATCGCTACCATATTGGCATCCTGTGATTGCGCTTGGTAATTCACAATTATTACTTGTTATGTTAGTAATCTTAATCTTTTTGATAGAACCAACTGTTTCAGACTTACCAGAAGCTAATCCTCTTGAGCCAAGCCAAATTAAGAATGGAGAACTAATACCGCTCATATAGATATTATCTACTGTTACGTCATAAATATTTGAACCATCAGCTGACTCTATAGATACTCCAGCATATCCACCACATACTCCCTTTGGAAGCATAAAGTAGCAATTTAGAACCTCAACTTTTTCAACATCTTGATATGTTTCAGTTCCAATCTTAAAGCAATTAGCCATAGATATAATTGTGCAATAATTAACTTTTATATCTTCAGTCTTTAATCTACCATCTGCTTTTACGCAAACGCCATCATCTGCTGTTGCAATAAAGCAATGGAATATATTTACATCTTGACAACTTACTAAATCAATACCATCAGCATTAGCAACATGTAGATTATTATCTATAACTAAATCTTCAATATTAATCTTATTGCAATCGATAAGTTTGCATGTCCAGTTTGCTGAATCTTCTATTTTGAAAGAATTAAACTTTATGTTGCTGCATTCACTAAAATATACAGCATGAGGTCTATTTGAAGTTATAGCGTTTCTAATTCTCTTTCTTGCTTCTAATACCCTATCTTTAACATTGAATTCTGTAAGAGGAGCAAATACAGAAGAATCTTCCGCCTCATTAGTATATGATGTACCATTACAAACTATTGATCCAGGACCATAGATTGCAATGTTGTTTTTATCAAAAGCATATAATAATCCTATTGTTGTATCGTTAAGTGTGAATGAAATATTATTATCTACACTTTCTTCATATGTAGGTCCAATTAACGAACAGTTCTCTTGGATTACAATTGTTGTATTGCTTCTTAATTCGATTGGATTAATCTTATAATTACCATCAACGTAAATAACGATACTGCCTGTTGCTTCTTCTAAAATAGATTTAATAATTGCAGTATTAGCAGCTGCATCATTAGTTTCTAAAACACCTTCTTCAGATAATGTATAACTATGTTTGAATACTGATAAAACGTCAGTTACTGAATGCAGGTAACTTTCGTAATCAATACAAGAGCTATCTATACGTTCATTTGTATCGTCTAAAACATAATCCTTTTTTAATTCTGAGATGTTTTTATAAGTAAAAGTTGTTGTTGGATAATTGATTTTAAAAAAATATGCCCAAAGAATAAGAACGAAAAAGACAATAATAGAAACAACAACGATTGCTGCAAGAATTGAAGCTCTCTTCTTTGGATTTTTCCAAACTGATTCTTTAACTTTAACAGCACTAGCATCAGATGCTACGCTACTAGTTTCAGCCTTATTCTCTATTTTCTCGAATTCTTCGTTTGACATTTTCCTACCTATACGATGCTCACATTATAACACATGTACGCGCAAGATAACAATATCGCGATTATATTAAAATAATTATAAAATATTTAAAAGATGTAATGCAGTTTCTATTCCATCAACAGCGGCAGATGTTATACCGCCAGCATAACCTGCACCTTCTCCACAAGGCATTAAACCCTTGATGGAACTTTGGTAATTATCATCACGCATAATTCTAACTGGAGATGATGATCTACTTTCTATTCCGGTAAACAAAGCATCTTCATTAGCAAAACCCTTTATCTTTTTATCAAATATAGGCATAGCCTCTATTAGAGAATCTGTAACATAATTTGGTAAGCAAGAACGTAAATCCGCTCCAACAACACCAATCGGATAAGTAGGTTTTACTGATTTAAAATCAGTAGATATTTTATGGTTCTTCAAATCTCCATATCTTTGACAAGGTGCTTTATAACTATTAGAAGCCTTATACGCAAGTCTTTCATATTTTCTTTGTAATTCAACACCGGCTAGAACTTTTTTGCTACCAAAGTCTTCAGGAGTAATACCAACAAGAACAGCAGAATTAGCATTTATGCCATCACGCTTTGAATAACTCATTCCATTTGTGACAACTTGTTCTTCTTCACTTGTTGCAGCTACAACATAGCCGCCTGGGCACATACAGAATGTATAGCAGCCTCTTCCTGATTGAAGATGACAAGCAAGTTTATATGCGGCTGGCTTTAGTAACTTGTAGCTATCTCCATATTGAGATTTTGAAATTTCTTCTTGAAGGTGTTCTACTCTTACACCAATTGAGAATGCTTTTTGTTGCATTAAAACTTTAGATGAAAGCATTTCAAATGTATCTCTTGCGCTATGACCAATAGCCAATACACAAGCTTTTGTTGGAATCTCTTCTTTTTGGCCATTCTTCTCGACAACTACGCCTACAAGTTGACCGCAATCTTGTTTAATATCTACAAGTTTAGTATCAAATAAATATTCTCCACCAAGCTTTTCAATTTCTTTTCTAATATTACCAACAACGTTAATTAAAACGTCAGTACCTATATGAGGCTTTGACTCATATAGTATTTCTTCTTGTGCACCATGAAGATGAAGTTCGTTTAGAACTGTATTTATAAGCGGAGAATTAGTTCCCGTGTTTAATTTTCCATCAGAAAAAGTACCTGCTCCACCCTCGCCGAATTGTATATTTGATTCTGTATCTAATATACTTTTTTCATTAAATATTCTTACACTTTCTTGCCTTTTTGAAACGCACTTTCCTCTCTCAATTACAATAGGCTTTAATCCCATCTTTGCTAGCGTTAAAGCAGCAAACATACCGGCTGGTCCGGATCCAACAATAATTGGTCTATAAGATATTGCTTTTTTGTTATAGTCCTTTAAAAAAGCATTTATCGTATTATCTTGTTCAACATATTTTGGATACTTAGAATTATTCTTTAAGAATTTCTCATTATCTGATACTTCAACAGCAAGGGAATACACATACTTAATATCTTTTTGTCTTGAATCCAAAGATTCTTTTAGAATCTTATATCTTAAAATAGAACTTGGTTTAATTCTAAGAGTATTAGATAACACTCTCTCAAAATCAAGTTTAGAATGCACTATTGGAAGTTTTATATCATTAACCTTTATTAGCATATATTCCATCCACACAAGCAAGTGCTGACATTAAAGCGAAAGATAGATTGTATCCACCGCATTCACCATCAACATCTAAAACTTCCCCTATTGCATATAGTCCTTTTTGAAGTTTAGATTCAAATGTTTTATTATCAAATTGCGATGTAGAAAGTCCACCTGATGTCACTTGTGCACTATCTAAATTTGTAAGTCCATCAATCTTACATCTATATTCTTTAATACTATCTACAATATCGCCCTTCTTTTCTACATTTAAAGCTATTGCTTTATGTAATACACCAATCAATGGATTATCTAAAGGCGACTTATCTAAAATTTCTTTTACTTCTTCTTTTGAATACTCTGGCATAAAATCTATAACAGCCTCAGCATTTACCTTATCGCAGTTATTCTTAACCATCTCTCTTGCTATGAAGCTTGAGGCTTTAAATGCTAAAATACCACTTATAGAACCATCTTTAAATAAAAGCTCTCCATTTTCGCTAAAAACATTCTTGCCTTCTATATATAAAGAAAGATTTGTTTTTGCCCTAACGCCATTTGCACCAATAAATGCGTTTGTTTTTAAAGGAACTAGAGTTTGCTTAAGTTTTGTTACTTTATGGCCAAAATCGCCTAAAATCGAGTGAGAATTAAACCCAAACGAAGCATTAGAGCCACTAGCCATGATAATTTTGTCTCCAAGTATACTCTCATTCTCCATTTTTATAACAAAACAATCTTTTTTAGATATAGATAGAACTTTTGAGTTAAGAATGATATCTACATTATATTTTTCTAATTGAGATAATAATACACTTAAAATGGTAGTTGCACTTTCGGAATATGGATATACTCTTCCCTCTTGATCTTCCTTAAGGACAATTCCCATATTAGAGTAATAATTATGTAGATAATTGTAATTATATTTATCTATGACATAATCTACAAAATTGGAGTTGTATTTATCTGACGATAAGTTTGAATTTAAGATATTACATTTTCCATTACCTGAAGCTAATATCTTTTTACCTATTCTATCCTTTGCTTCGATAAGTGCACAATTAACACCTCTTTTCTTTAATTCCAAAGAAGCAATAATTCCTGCAAGTCCACCGCCGATTACAATTACATCATATTTTTTCATACGTATATTATACGACAAAAGGAGCTTGGCTTGCACCAAACTCCTTTTATTATTTTTAGATTAATCTAACTACTCAACTGGAGTAAGTATAATTGAAACCTTATACTCAACTTCTGATACCGTATGAGTATAGCTGATTTGAACGCTACGTAAATCTCTATTAGATGAAATAATGATTATAATTGTAGCGTTTGATGCAGTTCCATCAGTTATATTCAAAAATTCATTAGGATTAGCGATTTCAGCAGTATATGTATATGTGCTTATAGTTGCTTGTTTGCTAATATCGCCATTCTTGAAATCTGAAGCTGAATAAGAAAGTCCTGTTGCTGTTCCGCTATAATTTGCTTTACTGTATCCAAGGCTATGCACATCGTTATCTATATTGTTTGCTGTATCTAATTCATAAACTAGATCATCACCTTGAGTTACAGTAATATTTAATTCACTCTTTGATACAGCTTTTGCGCTATCTAAAAAGTCTTTTTCAACGATTTGATTGTCTGGTTTAATCTCTGTATCTTTACAAGCTGTCAACACTCCAACAAGAGCGATAACTGATACTACTAATAAAACAATTAATAAATTTGTCTTTCTCATTTTCTTATCCTCCTATTGGTCTTCCTTTTTGTTTCTTTTCTTTAGGCACATCATAGCACCTGCTACTAATATTCCAACAGATGGAACTGCAGCAGCTGCTACTTCATATCCTACCTTTGCAGTCTTAGCAGCAACGCCTTGAGCTGTAGAAACTACACTCTTAGAAGAATTAACTAAAGTATTGTATCTTGCAGTTGCAGCATTTAATGCGCTTGTGTTGATTAATTCTTTATCTTCTTCCATTACCTTTTCACAATCGCTTAAGATTGATCTATAAGTTGCAATACCGCTAAATCCAAACTTATTTCCAAGTGTAGATAAAGCCTGATTAATCTTAGCTGGATCATATGTTGTTGTAATAGAGATTGACATAATTTCAGAATCATTATAGTTGTCATCATCTACGATTTGAACATAGATTGTATACTTGCTTGATCCTGTTAATCCATCTACAACATAACCTTCTTTTAAGTTGTCTCTTGACTTACCAGCCATAATAGAAACGCCTTCGAAAATACCACCGATTATTACTTTATTGTAATGAACTGTTAATGCTTGCTTTGTTAACTTGGATGTATCAAAGTCACCCTTAACAACTGTTAATACTAAAGTATTATTTGAACCAGTAAATACTTCACTGTTTTCTGCAGCTGTAACTGTAATGTAATATGTACCAACGTTCTTTACGCTATCTACAGCAATTGTTCTTTCTTCATCTGAGAAGATTTCCATTGTCCACTCGTCAGAAGATGCAGTTGTGTCTAATTCAACTTCTAATTCTTCTCCTGTGAATACTAATGTAGCATTCTTTAGAGTAATTTCAGCTAAATCCTTTCCAATAATTGTTAAGTTACCGAAATCTTCTGCAGCAACTGTTAATTCATAGTTTGCAGCATGCTCACCAGAAATAACCATTCCTACAACCTTTTCGTATGGTTCTGAACTAATAGGAGATTCCATAATTGTTTGTGATGCAACGAAATCTAATGTGATTAAGTCATCTTCTACAAATTCTGCTGAACCTACAGAATATACGAATCCGTTTGTAGTATCTGCATTTTCAACTAGAAGTTTAGTATCACCATATCCCATTGTGAAGTTGCTTACTACAACAGAAACCGCTCTCTTTGCAACTGTGAATTCTAAATCATATGCGTTTTGTGTTGGTTCATATGAATAATTACCATCATCAACGCCAAGAACTAAGATTGCATAATCGCCAGCATTTACAGCTTCTTCAGTTTCAACATATGTATTATTAGAATTCTTTACAAAATACTTAATATTTGCAGTAAGTTCTTGAGCTAATGCGATATTAGCAAAAGTTACTTGTGGAGCTTTATTTGTATTATCGTAAACACAATCTGCAGCGGCTGATATAGAATCTAATGTTAATACTCTAGGATTTACTGTGAATACACATTCTTCAGAAAGAGAAACATTATAGTTATCTTTATCTGCACCCATAACAGTAAATGTATAAGCATAACCTTCTGCTAATACGTCTGCATTATCTGCAAATCCTAAGCTATCTACTTCAACATAAACATCATCTTCTACTAATTCATCAACGAATCTAGCATATCCTTCCTTAACTTTTACATTAGCAGCATCTATAACATAACTATCTCCGTAAGGCTTAGATAATTCGTTACCTTCGCTATCACTTATTTCGAATACGATATCCAATGGAGTTACAGTTAATTTAACTGATTCTTGAGCCATTGTATAAACATAATTTCCGCTTGTGCTTACTGCTACTATTGAATACTCGCCAACATTTGCATTTGCTACGAATCCATCGCAAGTAAATGCAACATCGTTCTCTTCACCTTCTACGAATGTTCCTTCAGTTGTGTAATTTACATCATCTGAAGTAAATTCTGTAGAATATACTTTTGTATTAATCTTATTATTTTCAGTATCATTTATTGTTGTTACTGTAATCTCTAATGGCTTAACAACTACGTTAACATAAGGAACTTGCTCGCCCTCATATTCCATTGTCTTAATTCCATTAGATCCAGTTCCGATGTCAACATAATTGCCAGAGAATGAGTAGTTGTCCTTATTAATGTTACTTGTAATAACAACTGTGTAATTACCAGCATTAATCATGTTGTCAACTTCAACGCCATTTAATAGATACTTGTATGTAATAACAACCTTTCTTCTTTCACTCTTACTGAATTCGCCAGCGTTAACGCCATCGATTTCTGCAAGTTTCATATCATTAATAGTGTTTACATAGTCGTTTGAAGAATATGTGTATTCTGCGCCATCGACATCTGTGTCCACTTTAATTTGTAATGCAACCTTTGTTACTTCAAATACTACATAGAATGTAGCTTGATTATAACTTGGATAATATAATGAATCGAATGTAATCTTAACGATATAGAATCCTGTGCTACCTACCATGTTTATTGTAGGCTCTGCAGAAGCATCATCTTTCTTATATACGCCATCTTCAAGCTTTGCCTTATAGAAATATTGAGTACTTTCAATTTGAGAGAATACATTTTCGCTAAATTGGCTATCATAAGAAACAATACCTTGAAGAGCACAGATACCAATCAATGAGTTATATCCTTTATATGAAGAAGTTTCAAGATATGTAGAAACGTTTTCTGCACTCTCAATATCAGCTCCATAAATAACAGCTGGTGTCTTATCTACGATATTTTCATACTCTGTATAATAGTTATCATCATCAGTATTTCTACTAGCACCAGTAACGTTGCTTGTAGTAACTCTAACTAATTTAACTACTGGGCTACCAATAATAACAGTTCTATAGAATCCAACAGTTTTACCATTTTCAGTAATTAACTTATGGAAGTCTTCTGCACCAGTTCCTGTTGTAGGAATGATATAGTTAGTAGCACCATATCCTCTTAATCTAACTTCAACATTATATGGACCATTGATATAGTCTACTTCATTGCTTGATGTACCTGGAGTATAAGTAATAGTTAATGATGAAGCATCGCACATATTATAGATAATAATATTAGCGTTATTTACTGTAGTTTCATTATCTAATGAATCAAATCTAATATAGTTATTTAAAGGCTTTGTAATATCTGTTGTATAATCAGCAACATCTGACACTTTATTAACTACGACATATGAAACTTGTTGCTCTTCACCAGTATTTGTTAGATTGATATTGTATTCTACTTCAATTTCTCTCTTATAAACTGAAACTGGGAATTGTAGTGTTGTAAAGCTGCTAGATAATAATGTGTAATTTGGATTAACACTATCTGCGATCTCAACAATATAATTACCTGCATTTTGGATTGATTGAGTAACAGCTCCAATATTTAATGTATAATATGTAGCTTCACTATCTACTGTGAATTCTCCCCTTTGTCCTATCTTTTCATAGTAATTACCGCTTTGAGAAGTTCTCATAGCATAATAATCTACGTTATCAACAATTGAATTAGCAGGAACTGGAGTATATGTTGCATTATAATATGTCATACCAATGCTAATAGCAGAATCTCCTGTTTGGATACCTGATTTATATACATAAGAGAATGCAATATTTTGTCCACAATATACAAAGTTTTGAGGTGCTGTATAGTCAACATTATCCATATTGTTATGAATTGTTGACCACTCACCTTCTATAATTCTCTTGTCAATTCTATAGTAATAATAAGGGCTTGCTGTTCTTAACTTATTTAAATTTGTTGTAACATCAGAAGCATAAGAAACAATACTACTATCATCATCCAAGAATGCATAGTTCTCATTTAAACTTTGCTTTGCTACGAAGATATAATAATATCCATAATTCTTAATATCTGATAATGCTTTTGGAATTAATGAAGTAATAGCAGTAGCATTACCTTCATTTACTGTCCAAATATCGCTTCTTGTTAACACTGTTTGTCCTGAAACGGCTGACACATAAGAACTACTATCTAAATACTTTAGAACACTCTTATTTCCAGCAACATTAGGATTATACGAATATAGATTAATTGTTGGAGTTACGCTAATTCCTGTTGTTCCATCATATATTCTTGATGATAATAACTTATCATAACTACCATTAGAATCTAACTGATAATATGCAGCATATCCAAATCTTACTTTTAATGTTGCAGATAAAGACAATGTAGTTCTAGGAATTACAACTGTACTAACATATTGAGAATATGAATCTACTGCTTGTTGTGCGCTTGTTGCTGTAGAACATAAATTCTTAACATCTGAACTAGATGCTGTTAAATCGAAATTCCATACAAACAAACCTGTATCTGAAGAATAACTGTCTAACTTCTTTGAATCCGCATAAACCTTTACATCAGCTTGTTCTGTATTATTTGCCCATACAAAGTTGAATGAATCATCATCAATAGCAGTACGTGCAGAATTTTGAGCTACGTATTTATCATCTCCTTGAACTGATTGATCATAAATATATCTGCTCATGTAAGAAGCATTCGCATTATAACCTTCTGTTGGCATAGCATAAACCAATGAAGTATCATTTACTCCTGATAAGGTAGCCAATTCAGCTCTCGAATATGAATAATAAATATTCTTTAGGGCTGATTGAACACCATAACCATTAATCGCACCAGCATATTCATACTCGCCTTCGGCACCAATATTTGAGAACAATCTACCATAACCACTATTACTTGTTTTTACAAATCTTTCGCCTATATGGAATTGTACAGTGCCTGTCCATGCACAAATTACACCATCAATAGTACCATTTGTAACTACGTCCTTTTGCTCTCCAACAGAATATAAATAATAGAAGTTTGTAGCATTTGAACCAACAATAATTCCACCTAAACCTGCTCTATCTCTATCGTTTTGATATGTAGGTCCATCGCACTTTGCGATAATAGTTCCAGAACCACTCGCATAGGCATTGTAAATCTTTGCAGAATTACATAAAACTCCTGCCATACCACCTACGAATACTCTTGGTGAACCTACACGTTGGCTAAATGTTGATTTTCTACCATGGCTTCCGCCTCTAATATAAGAATTACCTAAAAGGTTAATGCTTGAATTAGATATTACTGAATTAATACTTGATGTTCCAGTTAAGTTGTAATTATCTAAAACACCAGTAAAACCGCCAACGCAAGCTGTACCTTGAGCATCTCTGTCATTATCGATACCACTTGTGCTTTGATAATAATAGAAATATGAACCATTATTTAAAGTTAATGAACAGTTATCAACTGAAGTTCCATACATATAACCGAAAATAACACCGGCACTAACTGGTCTTGCTAATTCACCTTGTTGTCCTGCATCATATTCAAAATGACCGGAGAATACGAAATTAATATTCTTTAGCGTTGATTGATAAGCAACGGCGCCCATAAAACCTGTAGCATAGATACCTGAACCATTCTTGTAATAACCAAATGGAGTATAGTAAGAACTCATATGAGTTATAAATGATTCAACTCTATCTTTGCCCATAAAAGGCATAGATCCTGTAGTTTCGCTTGTTAAAGTAATTGTATGTCCACAACCATCAAGATGCGCATATTTAAATGCCTTATCCGTAACTCCACCTGAATATGTTATATCTGCTGTAAGATAACCATACTTTTCATTTGCGGCAGTTACATTATCACCATCTACATCTGACAAGAAGTTTATTAAATCCTGTTCGCTTGAGATAGCTGTACCTGATGTGTATGATGTTGTATAGCCATCAGCGACAACACCATTTTGACCCGCAGTAACATCTGATACTTGAGATACTGTCAAATCCGAACTCATCTCTAATTTATTATCTTGAGCTGCTATTGTAATTGCTAAAACGGAAGCAAAAATAACAGCGATAACGATACTTATTGTAATTATTTGTTTTTTATTTAATCTTATCATTTATCTTTACCTCCTTTTTAGAATTGTGCCCTATCTTTGGCTGCTGCTCTTTTTTTAGCTTGTGCATTTTTCTTTTTCCTTTTCTTTTTGCTCTTGTTGTTCTTTGAGACCGATACGCCTATGACAATGCCCACTATGACTATCACAACACCAGCAACTCCTCCTATAGCAATAAACTTGTTGCTGCCTGTGTTTATCCAGTCAATCAATGCATTGCTTGAACTTACTGAGCCTTCATCTTCTGTAGAACCAGCTTCTCCAATATTAATATCAATTTTTTGGCCAACATATATATAGTTGTCTTCAGCAAATACAACTTCAGCCTTATATGTTCCTGCAGGTAATGTATTTCCTGCTCCTAATTTAGCCTCGTTTCCGTTACTATCGTAGAATCTAAATGTAACCTTTTCTTTTTGTCCATATACATTTGTGAATGTAGTATAGATACTCTTAACATCAGTTTTAGAAGTTACTTTAGATAGAACTTTTTCTAGTAATTTGAAATCTAATTCAGATGATTTTACTGTTTTCTCTTCTATAGTTATAGCAACTTTCAATGGGAGTGTATCGTAATCAGCACTTTCAAATGTAATGGTGCCTAAATGCTCACCTGCAGAATAAGGTGCTGCGCCTTCCTCATCTTCGTCATTCTCAAAATAAGTAACAGTTACTACAGATCCATGATAGTATACGGTTGTTACGTATCTTACTCCATCATATTCCTTGTAAACAGCAATCATCTTGCCATTATCATCTACGTCAAAACCTGTGAATTGCGCTGGATGTCTAGTGCCATCATATACATATGGCTCTGGTTCAACAACTTGCTCAATTCCTTGCATTTTAACTTTTCTTATTGTTAATACTGCAGTTACATCTTCTACATCGTAATTATCATCGATTACTCTTGCAGTTACCTCATAATCACCAGGTCTACTGAATAAAGATAGATAAGTTGCATAATCATTAATAGGATTTCCTTCACTATCATACTCTACAAGATATCTTGTATATTTCCAGATATAATATAAATCTGCACCTTTATCAATAAATGTCTTTAGTGTTGGCTTGTCTGCAGATTCAGCCTCTGTTGTTGTATCTGCAACAAATGAATAGTAATGATCCTCGCCTTCAAAATCCTCGATTCTATCTTCAAATGTAATAACCCCACTTATTTTTGCTTTATTGATTGTAAATTTAAACTCGCCTTCAGACTCATCAAAGTATTCATCTCCTTCAAATCTAAATCTAAATCTATAAACGCCAGCATTAGTAAATGTATCCTTAAACTTAGCCTTAGAACTATCTACCCAGCTTGTTCCATCGTAATATTCGATTGTTAGGTATTGTTCATATTCATCAGTTTCTACTGCCTCTCCTGAAGCATAAGATACATACTTAATTGTATTATCACTATTCTTAATGATTGAAGATTTTAAAGATGTAGATTCAACAGAAAGGCTTGCTTTAATTAAAGACAATGTATGTTCATTTCCATCATAATCTTCAGAATAGTCTTTTACATTTAGTGTTGTTTTTGCCTTTGTTACTTCATATTCTGTTCTATCGTATGAAGCATCTTCAAAATACTTATTTCCACTAATAGTAATATAAACAGCATAAACACCAACTTTATTAATTGTTGTTAAAACTGTAGCTTGAGGAATGCCGTTGACTAATTCTCTATAAGTAATAGTAAAGTCTTTTTCTTCATTATATAGGCTGTTATCCTTGTTGTTCTTAACAATATCTTCATTGCTTGGTTTAATCTTAAATCCTAGTTTTGAAGTTTTTGTTGTACTATTTTCGTCATCAGATTCTGCTACAAAGCCATATTCATCAGTTTGCTTTGTTAAATCTAATTCTAATTTACCTTTTATAATAGAGAATGCAACATATTTTCTTGTATCGCCAACTATATAGTTATCATCATTAATAACTAATTTTGCATAATAATCAGCTGCATCTTTAACACCCATAGAATCATTTTCTACTCTAACTGTACATTTTGAATCTGTATAGTACTCGATATCAACATTTGTTGGTTCGCCATAGATATCAGTATATGTACCAGAAACTGTATGATAAGTTCCGTCATAAACGATTCTCGTTCCATTTGTAGTTTTGTTGTCTATTGCAGTAGTAATATTTACTCTCTTTGGAGTGATAATTACGTTAAATGTTTCTGAATCTTGAGCTAGAACATAATTTGTTTCACCATCTAATAACTTAGTAGATACTGTATAACCTCCATCTTTTACTGGGGCATAAGTAATTACACCATCATTATTTACAGGAAGTGCACCTGATACTAATTCTAGAGTTAATGTAATTGAAGAATTAATAGCTACTTGAATTTGTGTAGGAATATTGTCACCATACACATAACTATTTTCTATTTGTCCTTCAAAGTCTTCTTGTTTTACCTTATATGAATAAGGATTGATACTTGAATTAATATTTTCAAGTTTTGTTGGACATAATGCAAGATCTTCTTCATCTAAATATGCTTGATCAGCAAAATAGAATAAATACTTTCCTTTATAGTTTTCTATACCTGCAACGCTTAGATATACTTTTCTATTTCCGACAACAGAATCATCAAACACAACTGTTACTTGTGTCATATCTTCTTCAATATCTGGTGCTGTTCTTGCATAGTTCTTAGAATAGATAATACTTGTTGTATCATTTAATTCTTGGTCTCCATTATATAAAACAATCTTCAAATCTGAACGTCCATAAATAGAACCATCATAGTCTTTTTGCAAGAAAGTACCTAATTGTCCTTGGCTTTGATAATAAGCTAAAGAATGCTCTAGATTACTATCATAAATATTCTCTAAAGTAATACCAATGTATGCAATAACAATCTTTACATAGTAAACTCTTGTTTCTTGAAGATCTACACCTTCAATTGTTTGTTTACCATTTTGAATATATCCATCACCATTAGCATACACATTGCTGTATAAACCATGTTCACTGACAAGTCTCATCTTGAATGTAGCATTGTCTAACTCTTGGCTGAATACAAATTCATTGTTTACATTAGATTTTAATTTACCTTCATATCTTACCCAAATATCATGACCTTCTGAATCTTGTCTATATGAATATTCCATATAAGCTCCAGAAGCACCAAACACAGGAGTAAAACCAAACTTTAGTGCGAATGGGCTGTAACCCATTTCTGATGAATAAGCTACATAAGTACCACTATTCATTAAACCTACGTTTCTTAAATCAATGCTTACTGTATCAATAAGAGCACTAAACTCTTTTTCTACCGTATTATTTAATTCATCATAATAATTAACAACAACTGGAGTACTATTTGATAAATGTACATAGCATAGCCATTGACCATTACTATTATTTACTGCTTGGTGACCAGTCTCGCCTGAATAATTTATACTACTAATACCTGATAAATTATCTAATACTTGATAAACAATAAGGATTTCTTCTTTATTCCAAATCTTTAAATCACTTTCATCAAGTTTAACTAATCCTAATGCATCTAAACCTTGCGATGTTAAATCTGCTGTAGTGTAATCAATATTAGGATCATATTCATAATATCTGATTTCATTAATAGTAGGAGCAACAGTATCAATATATGTTGTTGCGGAAGTTGTACCGATTAATAAATATATAGTATTCTCATTATCTAAAGCACTAGGAGCTATAATATATGCATTAAATGTATATTTTAAAGCACCTGAAGCAGTTACTTCTATGCTCTTTGTAGGATCACTTCCAAATTCTGCATAAGCTGATTCACTACCACTACCAATAGCATATGTATAAACATCAACCATATTAGCAGTATTAGCATAACTAATGTTTAAAGTATCTGATGATAACCAAGTACCATATTGCGAATGCAAAGAAATAGAGAAAATTGGATTATCAAAAGAATCTACGCTTTCAGCATCTACTGGATTGATATAGTATATATAATTTGCGTTTGTTGTATCTTGCACTACAATATGAGCACTAGCATCATAATATGCAAAAGTAGCAACTGTGTCATTAACACCTTGCGTTACTGTTATTTTTGGTGAGAATACGTACTTTCCTGGAAGATACCATAATGAAGAATCAACATTAGAATAAGACATATTTGTTTCTACTTCACCATTCATTACAACAAATGATGCAGACAATTGATATGCTGAATTATTTAATGCAACATCATCTCCATTCATTCTTTGTAACTTAAGAGTAGGTGCATTAATAGCCACACCATCATAATACTTACCAGTTTCTGAAATTAAATACTGAGCACTATTATTTGTATCCAAATAAGATACTTGTGCAAATTCACCAAACGTGAAGATATTAGCACCTGAAGCATTTTGTATATATCGAATTTGTGCACCTAAATATTCTGAAGTTAAAATTATATCCTCATCTAAAGTGCCACGTTCCAATTTACTTTGTTCTCCACTCCAAATCAAATACGATGTATTTGAATCCCTAGATTCAAACGAATACACTTGAGAGTTAGATCCATATTTTGCAGGATCTAAAGTGATATCTTTAGTTGCAATGTCCTTATATGTTTCAAAGTAATCTTTTGCTACAATTTCACTTCTTACTTGATTTGTCGCTCTTGAGAAATCAAACGAAACTTTAATGCTACCATTTGCGTTTGTTGAATATACTTCAGACCACTTTCCATATTTTATTTTTTGAGCAGAATCTAGAGTTGTATAACCTGCACCTTCAGCAGTACTTCCTTCTTGAACTGCTGCTATATAATCATAAAGAATAACAACATTTGAGATAACTGGATCTTCTCCAAGAACATCAAACAAACAGCCAGTAATTGATTTTTCTTTTACTCCATTGCTGCTTGGGCTATCAAACCAAGAATTTGCTCTTCCTCCCTTCCAGCCAGAGATAATACCATTGATACTCTCAGAGCCTACATTTCCAGTAGTAATATCATTATCAGCTGTTGTTAAATAAGTACCGCCAATTGCACCACCTGAATATCCGTAACCACCATCGTTATTTCTATTACTCTCTGAAGCATGATATACATAAGCATTAACTGTTCCTGTTCCTAAAACTGTACAATTTGATACTTTAGCTGTATTATCGCCAGCGACAATTGCACCAGCTAGTCCACCGGCAACAGAAGAACCCTTCTTTTTTCCTGTCAAATATGAAACACCATCGACAAGAGCTTCAACACCACCAATATTGTTAAGAGTAGTTCTTTCTAGCACACCAGATGTTCCGATATAACCAACTATACCACCTACAATACAAGTATTAAGACATCTACCTGTTCTATCACCACCTGCAGATCCTTGACCTACAGCATACGCACCATTTAACGTAACTGAACAGTTTGAGATAGTACCATTTTTTAATAATCCACATACAAGACCAGATACAATTGTATAACCTGAGCTGTTTGGATCATACTTTAGAGTAGTACCATCTTCTGTTGCTTGAGAGTTTGGACTTAGATTAGACTCCCAAATGAAATTACAATTCTTAATTGTGCCTTGGTTAACTGCGCACATTACGCCTTCATATGAATAACCATTGTATGGGTTAGTTGCTCCTGTGTTCTCACCTACACCCCTTGAACCTGTAAAGTCCTTATTTGTTTCAAGTGTATTATTAGAACCTGTTTCTTTACATGTAATAGTAATATCATATCCGTTACCATCTAATGTAGCTTTAAATACGGCAGTAGAACCATAGTGATTAAGAGTATTTAGATTGTACTCAATATCAGCAGCAAGTACACCAACTACATCGCTTGCATCGTTACCGCCATGAGAATTCATAAAAGTCCATAAATCAGACGCACTAGCGATTGAAACATATGAACCATATGCCTTTGTAAGCCCCGCTTGTGATTTATGGAATCTATCTTTTACGCTATCATAAACATATTCGTCATACTCAACGTTATCTATGGTAACTTTCTTATTTGTTTTTATTACTTTATTTGTTGAATCGTACAATAAACCATCAACAATCTCAAAATATGTACTATCTTGTTGAGCACCTCTGGTTGTTGCTTGTGATTCAGCATTGGCAACGCCTACCATAGACGAATCTACGGCTTGGCAAATTGCAAAACTTAGAGCGAGAATTAGTAATACTCCTATTATTGTTATTATCGATTTTTTCTTAACTATTTCCATATTCTCCTCCAATTACTTGACAACTCTAACTTTGATTGTTGCAGATTGTGCTAATGAAGCAGCACCATATCCAACTGTAACTTTTGTAGTAAATTCGTTTTCTACATTTACTTCATAATATGTTGAGTCATAGTCGTACTTATAACCATTTCCTGCGAATTCAATCGCTGTATAAACATCTTCCTCAACAGTTTCGTTGTCATAGTTTACACGTGTTCTAGTTGTAGCATATGTATAATATGTTCCTGCCTTTGTAGCTGCATCTGAAGATACGTCTGCTCTGAAGTAATATGTTAGATTTGATCCATAAATAAATCCAGAGTTTGAATCTCCAAATGATACTGGGAAGTAATTACCATTTGCTTCTCTATAAAGAACCTTATTAGCTGTAGCATAATCAATCAAATAGTTGTCTGTATATGCCTCTAATGTTTCATCGTAATATGCATTTACTGGCTTTCCGCTATTATCTACAATACTTACTCTATAGCTTCCGCTTTCTTGTGTAATAACTGTCTTATAGAACTTATAGTAAGCTTGTTCTGAATCATAATCGGCATCGTTTGCGCCTAATACAACCTTTGAGTATGCTCCCTTGATGTAATAAGTTCCTGCTGTATAACTTGTGCCATCAAACAAGTTGTTTGCAACTTCTGTGTATGTATAAACTGTTGGAGTCTTTGAACCTACTGTATATCCATATACTTGTGAACCAATTCTCATCTTTGTTAAGTCAATTTGACATAATACAGAAGAAGATGTTCCATCTGTGAAGTGTACTGTCATTGTTTGAACGACTTTACCAGAACTCTTTTGTGCAGCTGTTAGGTTAATACCTTTGTAGAACAATTCATAATAATCGTTACCTTCTTTTGTCTCAACATAACTAATTTCCTTACTAGCAAATTCAACAGCAAGAGTCTTTGTAATCTTGTATTCTCCTGATCCGAATGAGTAGTTAATTAATTGAACACCACCTTGACCAGTAACGCTTAATGTATCTAACTCCCAAGTTACAGGTAATACATATGTTTCATAATTTGGTGTAGAAACTAATGAACATTCAATTGTATTATCTTCTGAATCAACATAGTAATATACGCCATTATTGTAGTCATACTTTAATCTTAATTCTCTTCTGAATGTTGATACTTCAGTTAATGTATCTAGTGTAGTTTCCTCATATGTCTTCTTGCTATCACTGTTGTTTACTAACTTCAAAGTATAGCCTGTAACGTATTTTACAGATAATTCATTAGCGAATTCCTTGTATGTGATATTGCCGTTACTTAAAACTTCATATTCATAAGGATTAATTTGATGATTTGTGATAGAAGATGTATCAACAACCATTTCGCTTGATCCTCTATTTAATACTTCGATAGTAACATCGAAATACTTATAAGGAACTGTATTTGTTAAATACATTCTACCCTTTAGATTCTTTGCACCATCCATTGGGAATTTATAGTCCTTAACATCAATTTCGTTTTCGCCATCAAAGATAGTCCACTTTGCAACTGTCATTTGGTTATATCCGCCATCTTTATAGTAAACGTTTGTCTTAGATGGAAGTGGATCATCACCTTCATAGTTAACACTAACTGGGTCAACGATTAAAATATCATTTTCAACATCCTTAACGTCATCCTTGATAGTTACATATGCATTTTCAATTTCTCTTACATTTACTGATGCGTTAACTACATATGTTTGATAGAAAGGTGTTGTTTCTACATTATTGTAGTTATAGATATATTTATTAATTGAGTATTCACCTGTTGCTTCATTGTATGAATAAGGATCCTTAGTATCGAAACCTATTGCCATTGTGAATTGGATATTATCTGTTGCGTAATCAACAGTATAACTGTCAATTTCATTCCAATCCCATGCAACTGGCATCTTTAACTTTAGTCCATTTGTGAATACTACCCATGCTTCCTTAGGGAAGAAGCTATGCTTATCTGTAAGGTTATTATATTCATATGGGTTAATTGTTAATGATGTTTGTCTCAAAGCATCATCGAAATAAACAGCTAATATCTCATTTCTATAAATTGTTACATTGATATCATGAGTCCACATGAAGATATCTGCTGCAGGGTATTCTGTGCTTAGAGAAACAGTTGCAGTTCTCTCTACAGCTGCAGGAATATTGTATTGATATGATGGTTCTTCATCATCTGTCTTCCATGTCCAATCAACCTTAACAAGTTCTGAATATGTATCATAGTTTACAGTAACAGTATTTGGATAAGGATTATAACTAGCATCGCCTGATAAGTATAAGTAATACTCATAAGGTTGAACTTGAACTTTATCGTTATCGTTACCGAATGCAATAGAAGTTACCTCCTTTGACTTTACAATAAACTTAATTGGTACATATTGTTCATTCCATGTGCCTTCTGCAACAACCGCTGTAATCTTATATTCAGCAGCACTTGTATCTCTATACATAGAATCTCCAGCTGTTATTCTTCTGAATAATTCATTAGCATCATAAGTAACACCATTTTCAGTATAAGAAGTAATCCATCTATCTACCTTAATGTAGGCAGCAGTTTCGTCTTCATACTTATAATACAATGTGCTTGGAGTATAGTCTGCAAGAGTTGTGCTTACAACTTCTGCACCTTCCTCGTTTACCTTTGTTGCAACGAATTCGTATAAATCAATGTTAATCTCATTGTTTTCAGCGTTAGCAATAATAGTATTAGCGATTGTTGAATTCTTGTACTTAACAACAGTTGGTTGTTCTGTTCCATTAGGGAATTTTACATATACTACTTGTGTCCATGAACCATCTTCTGATTTTGGATTTACATATGGATATAATGTAACAATTCCTGAATCATTAACACCATTTGTCTTTGTATAGAATTGTAATTCTTCTGTTTCGAATCTTCTAGATAATCCGTCTACTGTTGTAACAAAGATATATGCAGGTAATGTTGAATATACAAACATCTCTGGCATTTCAATAGTTTCAATAGCAGAACTACTTCTTACAACAAATGTGATTTCTAATTCTTGATCAATTGTGCCTTTGTTAAAGTTTGCTGAAGCCTTGATAATATACTTACCAGGTTTTGATAATGCTACAGCTTGCTTTAAGCTACTTACAGAATTAATCTTTGTACCAACATTTGTGTTAGATGCTTCAACATAACTTCCCTTTCCATTAGAATCTAGTTTCCATTCATAGAATTTTGTTAATTCAAATGTTACGTCTGATCTACTAATGATTGGGTTATTACCATCTTTTGCTCCTAATTGATATGTAGCAACTTTATCAGCAAAGTATGATTTATATATTGATTCATATACAGAATCATCACTGTCTGATGCATACATATATGGATCGTATGTGATTGTAGATGGGATTGAGTCCCATGTTACGGCACCTTCACCTTTCTTTACATATGTACACTTTTCATATGTGTCTGTTGTAGCGATATATACATAATTACCAGCATTTCTGTTGTAACTATATATTGGATTATCGTTCTCATCTAAGCCATCTTGAACATAATTACCCTTTACATATCTTCCAGTATTAGGATTGTAATAATAATTACCATTTACATCATCGTATTCATAGTAACCAATAACATCTGTCTTACCTATTGAAGGGCTAACGTTCTCAATATAAATGCTTGTGAAATAGCCATCCTTTCTAGCTCCAGCTTTATATTTATCACTTAAGTCTGCATTACCATTATTATATTGATATGCTACAGTTTCATATTCACCTGTTTCTTCATTATAAACTTGCTTTGTAACTGCTTGGTTATGATCCACATTAGTGAAGTAGATATTTGTTAATTGACCACGTACAATATTCAAACCTAAATGAGATTCATTGAATACCGCAAATGGAATTAATCTATTTAATAAGTCTTGTAATGTTGTCTTTACTAAACCTAAAGTTCCATCACCAATTAACCAAGAGATTCCGCCTTGACCAATTGAGTCTAGGATATCTTTTATTAATTCAGGTAATTGCTTCCATAATGAATTAAATGTAGCGTTTGCTTCAACTCTGTTCCAATAAACACTTCCTAAATAGTTGCTATCGAACTTCATTTCTTCTACATCACGAGAATTGTATGCTGTCATCTCTTGTAGATTTAGAATTGTTTCAGGTCCTAAGATGTAGTACATTAAATTATCAATTAATGAGTTTAATTCATAAGTATTGATATCAACGTCAGCATTTAATATACCTACATGAGATTCCTTATCTGCATTTAGATATACATTAATCATATTGAATAACGAAGTAATATCTAAATTACCAAACATATAAGAAATACCTGAAGCAGCATCATAGTTATACCAACCATATTCATTCTTGCTTACATTTCTACAAATATAGTAAGAAATATCCTCAGTATGTCTTGTAACATCCTTATCATTTTTCTTTTCTATATAATCGAAAGACTTATCAACTATATAAACATGGTTCACAAGTGCACTGCTTGCAGCTGGAATATTAGACTCGTCGTCAACAGAATGTTGTGATAATTGTGTTGTTTTATTTACAGCATCAACCATAAAGAACTTTGTTGTTGGGTTACTTGTTGAGTATGGTTTATAGCAATAAATAGCACCTACATTTGATTCATCATTGATAAACTTTGTTTCACCAGATGTAGAAACAATCTTAACACCTTTTACTGTACCAACAGTTGTAAAACCAGACTCAGTAGTAGTTGTTTGATTTTCTTCAGTGCTTTGTAAAGTTGTATTACCTTCAACACCCTTATCTTCATCTTCTTCACTTTCTTCAGGAGTAATAATGCTGTTAACTAAATTGCTTAACTTGTCTAACAAGCCTTCCAATTCAGAATACAACTTATCCATACCTGTTGGTAATCCTTGTTGCTTCTCATCCTCATCTTCTGGGAACAATTCAGTGTCAATTTTTATATAGTTTCCGATATCAATACCAAGAATGGATAAAACATTTTCTCCGAAAGTAACATGTAGTACCATTTGCTTATCAATTTCAACATAAGCAATTGGTCTCTTTGTTCCTGTTCCTGAGTTCTCAAATTCATTCTTATCAATAGCAGCAAGAGTTACTAAGAATGAACCTGCTTGCGCAGTTCTATCACTTCTTAGAGTAACTGGAGCTTTCAACTTCTCAAGATAAATTCTTGTATATGCTTCTTCATCACCTAATGTTGATGTGCTTTGATTTAAGTCAATATATAGGCTAATATCTAAGCTATCGAAAATGTTTTCAAATAATACTTTACCTCTAATTGCATTAGCATCTGGAACATTCTCTAAGTCTAATTCATCATCAAACTTAAATTCGCCTCTAGCACCTGTTGCAATAGATAATGAAACATTAGCTGTAACAGTCTTTTCAACGCCTAAATTCAAATCTAATTTTCCGCCTAACAAATCTAACTTTCCATCAATTTCGAAGTTTAGATACATACTGAATCCTGCTAATTCTCTGAATATTGTTTCAAATACATTTGAAGCAATATGTACAAAGATTACAGAATCTTGTGCACTTATTGAAGATAATAATAATGCAATTAGATTATTAGATATATTGTTTTCTTCTGCAGCTGCAGGATCTTCTGCACCACTTGGGTCAGTTAATTGTTCTTCACCAGATCCTGATACATCTTCACTTGCGCTTTCACCTGCACCAGCTTGTTCTTCTGGTTGACCAGCAGCCTCTCCGTTTCCAGCAGCCTCTCCGCCAACAAGAGCATCGCTAATTAGGTTATTTAATAAACCAGTTAATGATAAGTCACCGATGTCATCTAATAGCGCAGTAAGAGCACTACCTAAGTTAGCTACAGCTTTAACATTCTTTAATTCAAGATCTATTAAGCCAATACCCTTTAAGTCTACAATGACGCTATTCTGATAAATATATAGACCAATCCATACATTTCCTTCATATACAATTTGTAACTTAAGTTGAGTTTGCTTAAAGTTCTTTAAATCTAGATACCAAGCAAGAACCAATTTAACTTCTGTTTCCCACTCGTCAAACTTAACATTGATAGGAATATTAAATGAATCTCCTCTATCTGCAACGATAGTATCAATAATCTTGTTAATATCCCATTCACTACTTAATGTGCTAGCATCAATTGATAATATTGCTTGGAAGTCACCAACAACATTTAGAATTGCGCTAATTAAGTCATCATGGTAGTTTTGAGATTGACTAGCTAAATCATCAAATTTAGCTCTATACTTATTTCTTAAATTGTAGTCACCAAGTGCTACTGGAGCGGCCTCAGTACCAATTTGAAGATTAATATTTAACTTATCTGGATAATCATAGATATTTGTCTCAGTGTCAGCATCCCACATTGGAAGTAAAGCACCAGAAATATTTAATGTTGATCCAGTTAATCTGTTTAGATTTAGATCGATTGCTAAATCAAATGCTTCTCCTAAATCAAATGGGATCTTATCTCCAAATCCTAGAGCTTCAATTAGAGTTTGAACAGCAGCCATAGTTACAGCAAGTTGAACAGTATCTTTGTTGATTAATAAACCAACAGCTGTTGATAAATCAAACTTTCCTTCTGGATCTAATTCTTGAGAACCAGCAACTTCTGTAGAATTTGTAGTAGAACCGCTACCACTTAATAAATTAGAAATATCAAATGATAAATCAAAGATTTCTTTTTCACCAAGTAAATCATAAATTAGTGTTGTGTAATCTAATTTGAATGATAAGTTAGGTAATGTAATATTTAAGATGTATAAGTTAGATAGTTCCACATATACTTGAGTTCCATCTCCATATATACCTAAAATAGTTGTTCCCTTAGCCCACATTAACTTTCTTTGCTTTGGTTCAATAATATCTCCATTAGCATCTCTTTCACTACCAAAGTAAACATCCTCATTAGCCTTTAATTCTAGAACTAGAGCACTTTGTTCAGGATCTTCTTGATTTAGAGCAATACCAACATTTAGAGAGATATCTAAATCTACATCCGAAGTAAACTCCCATAGAAGTTGTTTATCTGCCATAGCATCTAATCCAAATAAAGAGATTAGTGGAGCTAAGTTATATGTGCCAGCGCCAAATGATACGGCAAGTTTCAAACTTAAATATGAACCATCTAATACGTCATAAATCAGATTTGTTACACTATCAATATATGGCTTTTCTGTAATTGCGTAATAAGAAGCGTCCGGATCATATTCATCTTGTCTACCAACATATTTTTCATATCCAGCACCTGGAACATATTTATAATATGTACCTACTGTATCTTCTTTAATATCAACCTTTGTTAATTGGTGAGTTTGTGCAATAATATATTTTCTTAAGCATGAACCTTCACCAAATGAGTCTTTATATGCACCATATTTATCTAGCCCATCTGCTCTATAGCAAAGCATAATGTCATGAATAGAAATCTTAGCTGTAATACCTTCGCTCTTAACAACTTCGCTATTGTCGGCACGGTTAGCAACTACGTAATCTCCATCTTCAAGACCAGTACCAATTACCCATTGATCCTTAAATACATAAGCTCTCTTGTTAGATGTAGATTTAGTACCTAACACGCTAGCTTCAATTGTTACATCTGTCTTTATTGCGCCAGGCAAGAATGCCATTTCAACATATGCGTACCCCTCGCTCTTGTATCCGGTAAACTCTTTATCATCATTATAACTAGGATAGTAAACAATAGTAGGAGCTTTTCCTATAACAACTTCTGTTAATTTATCTGTATCATAAATTACAACATCGTTAACAACCTCTAATACAAGGTGATCTTCTACTAAATCCTTCTTGATTACAGGAACTGGGTTCTCTTCTGTTGCAGGAGTTACCACAATATCTTCGAATGTATATTCTTGTGTGCAATCTGCATCTGAATAATATACATCATCCTTCTTATATAGAACACATGAAGAATATTCTTTATCTGCTACATATAATTTATTATTAAATACATAAACAATACTATATTTATCTAATCTATCTACTAAGCCTTTATCATCAACACGTGTATCTGTCCATTTCTTTAATGTATTATTACTAAATTCTGAACTTGTATAAAGATCAACATTGTCAGAAGTATATAATACTTGCTTAAATGCAGCTTTATTTCCGATATACCAGTAATTATCATCACCTACATAACCGCTTCTTGAATCAACACCTGCTGATATAGCAATTCCAAACAAATCGCCCTCATTAGAGAATTGAACGTCAACTTCTGCAATTAATCCTGCTGGCCAAGCAAAACCTAAGTCGCCTGCCAATGAAGATAAAGCTCCCCAGAAGAATTCATTAACAGTAATAGTTAATGCAGATATTTGTTCCTCTGTAAGATCGTCATTATCGTAATCTTTTGAACTGAATAAATCGTTAAAGCCTACAATAGCACCGATAGCTTTTGCAATACTAACAACATCGGGAGATAAATGCCAGTAACCTTCTTCGTCCATTCCCGCTGCAATAGTAGTCATACTAGAATAAGTCTTTGTTTCCTCTTCTCCAGCACCAGCAATCTCATTTTGAGCATCGATTGATTCATCGTTATTAGCACCTAACTCTTCAGAACTATTATTAGTTGAATCGCCGTATACTTGCTTAATAACATCTTCATACGATGTCCAACCTTCGATTTTTAATGTATCTCTAAATAATCCATCGATAGCAGTAGCTACAGTATTAATTAAATCTTGAATAATTTGAGGTAAGCCAATAAGCTCAATCTTTATATTGCTACCCTTGTAGTAATTAGCTAGAGCACCATGTGCTACACCATCTTCATCTAGAGTAGTTAAATTAGCATATAAACTACCCTCTAAATAATATACAGAAAGTAAAGGATAATAATTACCATCTGTATCTAATAAGTAATTACCTTGAACGTCTATTAAATACAATTCAAGAACAATCATGTTTTTATCGACAAGAACTGGATTGCCATATTCGTCAATCTTTGTTTCCTTGCCATAATTTAAATCTAAATCTAATGCAATTTCAGCTCTTAGTCCTACTTCTGCATCAATAATAATTACACCCTCTGGTAGAGTTGGAGATCCAATTAAAGAATTTACAGCACTACCTATATCTATTGTGCCTTGAGAATCAAGCATCAAATCTAAAGAAAAAGCAATATTTGTTAAACTAAATGGTTCGAACGATGTGCTAGAATATGTTCTATCTGGAATACCGATATCTATCTTATTATCATGATAAATAGTATTAGAATATACCTTAATATCTAACATTAATTCTTTTGTGGATTCTTTTCTACCAAACCATTCATCATTGGTAATATCAGCACCATTATCATTTCTAAAGGCTCTCATTCCAATAAAATCGGTTGTCATTCCTTCGTTACTAACAACATACTTTCTACCAACTTTTGTATAAGAGCCTCCTGTTGTTGCACCTAACATAGAAACCTTCATATTTGGAGTAATCTTTTGTAGGTATGCTTGTAATGGAGCAAGATTTAATTCGAAGCCAAGATCAAAAGCTCCCAATAAACCTGAGGCCATAGATAATGTATCATTAATTAACGCGTTAACTAAAACTTCAATGTTATATTCTGTATGTAAAACATCGTTATCGTCAGAATACATTGATACGTTAGCTGGAGTAACCAAGAAATTCAAAACTGTATTGATAGTTTCATTAAGGTCTAGATTAACCCCATCTAAAAGACCATTTATCAATTGTAATAGTGGCCAATCAGAGATATCACCATCATAGTTTCCATCTCTAACATAGTTAATAAGTTCCTTAAATAATTGGAACATATAATCCATATTGAAATCTTCGAGATAAACAACTGGAGCTAAACTTCCATTAGCTAATGTCTTTTCTTTTTGCAAATATAAATTATTGCCTACAACACTTAATGCCCACTCAAGCTTGCCACTATTTTCAAATGCAACTTGTTCAGCAATATTGTCTGTACTGAAGCTTACAGCGCCAATGCTATTCCCCTCTTCATCAACAAGTTCAGCAGCCCCATCATTTTCTTCACTTTCATCAACTTCCTCTGTTGAAATATTAGACAAATCAACAAGCTTAATAACTAATTCGTTATCGTTGCCTGTTTGATCTAGATTTGTTCTAACAGCAAATCTCTTTAATGAAACAACACCATCTTCACCTGGAACATTGATATCCATGTAAATACTTAAAGTCTTGTATTTACCATTAGTATCATTTGTTTTTGTTCCACCGATTAGATAAGCAATAGCTTGAACAGCAGGCATAGTTGTTTCTACTGTG
>DFIJ01000059.1 GCA_002372775.1 Christensenella sp. UBA3700 | reverse complement strand
CCTTCTACTAAGATAATATCTTTAACTCTTGGATTAATTCCTTTTACTATGTTGGCTGCAAATAATTCATTTGTCTTATGATAAATATCTGATTCCATTGAGTTGTAATATTTTTTAACAGTATGATCTACGTTTAATACAACTCTTCCACCAAAAGCAATAACATGGCCTAGTTTATCTACGATAGGTGTTATAAATCTTTCACTTTGTGGATCATAGAATTCGCCTTTACTTCCTTTAAAAGCAACTCTTGCATCAGACATTTCTTCGTATGTATAACCTTTAGATTTTAAGAACTTAACCAAATCGGTAGAATCTACAGCATAACCAAGCCCGAACTTCTTAATTGTTTCTATAGATAAACCTCTGCCGGCAAGGTATTCTCTAGCCTTTTCACCTTTTGGTGACATTAGATTTGTATAATAATGATTTGCTGCATCTTTCATTAATTCATACAATCTATCTTTTTTCTTCTTTAAGGCAGCCAAAGATTCCATATCTCCCTTTTTGAAAGTTGGAACTTCCATGCCATATCTTTGAGCAAGGATTTCAACAGCACCTTTAAAGTCTGTTCTTTCCATTTCTTCTACAAGTTTTATTGAATCACCTGCTGCATGACATCCAAAGCAATAATATGAGTTTGTATTCTCATATAAACAGAACGATGGAGTCTTTTCTACGTGAAGTGGACAGCACGCCATAATACGCGCACCCCTTCTTACAAGCTGCGTGTATTTACTTGCCACATCTACTATCGTTGCTTTTCTCTTTAATTCTTCAATAAATTGCGAATACTCGTCCATTTTTTACCCCTTGCACAAATATATACGCAATATAACCCTTTAATTCCTAAAATATTTTTAAAAATTATTTTTTTCTATTTTATAGCCTTCAAATGTCCCAAAAATAAGACTAGACCTATTAACAGCATTGACACCTATAAATTATATTTATACAATTGAGGTATGAAAAATTATAAAGAATTTATTTACGAACAAGAAAAAAGAACTTTTAGCGAGTTTGCTCAATTATCTTCTGCATCTAAAGGAAGATTACACCCTATCGATGAATGCATGGTACGTGGAGAATACCAAAGAGATAGAGATAAGATAATTCACAGTAAAGCCTTCCGTAGATTAAAGCATAAGACACAAGTTTTTTTATCCCCAGAGGGAGATCACTATAGAACAAGACTTACTCACACTCTTGAGGTTGCTCAAATCGGTAGAACCATAGCAAGAGCTTTAAGACTAAACGAAGATTTAGTTGAAGCTGCTGCTCTTGGCCACGATTTAGGTCATACTCCATTTGGCCATGCAGGAGAACAAGTTCTAAACGAGAAATTAAAAGATGAAGGCGGCTTTAACCATGCTCAACAAAGCTTAAGAGTTGTAGATATTCTTGAAAATGATGGCAGTGGATTAAATCTTACATATGAAACAAGACATGCTATTGTTGTTCATAATCAAAAATATACAGATACACCAGAAACTCTAGAGAGCGAAATTGTTAAATACGCAGATAGATTTGCATACATTAACCACGACATCGAAGATGCCATTACAGGTAAGATTCTAACAGAAGATGATTTACCAAAAGATTGCTGCGAAGTTCTTGGTCATTCCAAATCAGAAAGAATTAATAATTTAATTCTTGATATGCTTGAAACTAGTGACGGAAAACCATATATCAAGCAATCCGATGAATTCCTAGAGGCAACAACAAAACTTCATGAATTTATGTTTGCGAATGTATATTTAAACAAGAAAGCTAAGCCTCAAGAACAAAAAGCAAAAGATATGTTCTCTCATCTATTCGATCACTATATGAGACATATTGATGAGCTTCCAGAATTTAATAGATCACTTCTTGGAACTTATTCAGAAAAAAGAATTGTTGCGGACTATTTATCTTCATTTACAGATCAGTATTGTGTTCGAAAATTTAAAGATATATATGTTCCAACATGTTGGTCAGATTAAAAAAATTGGGGCTGTTAAGAAACAAATAATCTTAGCAGCCCCTTTTTGTTTCTATTAAATTAATGCATACGTTGCTAGGATTTTCTCTATAGCTGCTATATATGAAACAGCTGGCTTATATTGTGCCATAACGGATTTCAATCCTGTCCATACAACTTTTATCATCTTTGTTCTATTTAATTCAAATGAATATAAGAATCCTTCAAGCATTAAAAGATAATCATCTCTAAGTTCATCTTTTAAGTTGTTATCATTTGTTACAAGTTCTGTTAAAGCAAGAATATATTGTGTTGCTTGAGTCTTAGCTGCATGAGCAGGAGCTTGTGCAACATCACTTAAGTGAATATCCTTTGTTTCCTCTTCTCTAACGATTCCGTTGAAAGCCATAATATATGGTAGAATGATATCTTGAGTAAACATCTTATAACTTGCTTCAAAATTCTTTGAAGGATAATAAATCTTGATAAACTTTGTTAAATCGATATCTTTTCTATCAAATTTGTATAAAAGTTCAGTAACAAAAGCTACGATTTCTTTTTGTTGAGCAGGTAAAGTAAACTTAGATGTTGATGTTGCCCTATCCATAACTTGATCAAACGAAAAATCTTGAGAACACTTGATTAAGTAGTTAGTTAAAACAGGAATAGATGCAATTGTTTTTAATATACTTGAAATGCAATTGCTAGACATGATGAACTTTGAATTCATCATTGTTTTTCCTCTTTCACTAATCAAAGAATATGCTTGGGTAACGTTCTTACTTGGCATCTACTCACCTCAAGTATTTATTTTATCGAAAGAATGTTTAAATTGCAACAATTAATAAAATATACAATATTTTGCTCGTTGCTTTTAATTTTTCGTTAATATATAATAATTTATATGCGAGATAAGGAGTTTCTAAAACATGAAGTCAATCATTATATTATTAAACACAACAGATAGCGTTAAAAATTTCGTTGGAACTATTTCAAAGTATGATTATGAAATGGATTTAAGAAGCGGAAGATATGTAGTAGATGCAAAGTCTTTACTAGGTATTTTCTCATTAGATTTAAACAAGCCTGTAGTTCTTGAAATCTATGCTAACGATTGCGATGAATTAATTAACGAAATTAAGCCATTTATTGTTAAATAGTAATGCCTTTAGATCCAAAAGTTGAAAAATTAATAATACTCTACATCTTTGACCAGATGGAGTTCCCTATGAAGGAGCAAGTTATAAACGATTTAGTCGTTGAAAATAACTGGCTTCCCGTTTTTAATTTTAGAGAAGCTTTTAGTGATCTTATCAAAACTGGTCAATTAGTTAATGTTGCAAAGAAGAATGCAGAGCCTCAATATGCAATCACAATCACAAGCAAAGAAGGTTTATCTAATTTCTACACAGAAATCCCTATTACAATAAGAGAAGAGATTTCAGCAAACATTAAAAAGAACAGAATCAATTATAGAAAGAAACAAGAATATATTGCAGATTACTCTAAAAACGCTGATGGTACATACACAGTATCTTTAAAGATTGAAAGTTCTGCATATACCCTATTAGATTTAAAGATCGTTGTTCAAACAAAACAAAAAGCAAAATGGATTTACAACAACTGGTCTGAAAAAGCCGCAACTATATACGAAGGCATTTATGAAAATCTAATTGATGTATAAATACAAAATAACATTGAAAACAAATACGACGATGCATTTAAACATCGTCGTATTTTTACTCGAATCTATTATTAACAAATGTTATTTATTCAACACTGAACGCAAGATATCTTATATATTTGTATATTAGATTGTATATTTTTTCCGGAGTCGTAGCACCCTTACCTATTGCAATTTTAAGGTATTGACCATTAAATGCGTCAAATATAAATTCTGGTATTGGAATAATGTTATTAAATTCTTCATATGTATATAGTCCATATATAGATATATCTTGTGCCATTGATGCTTGATCATATGACATTGTTGTAGAATCTACATCAAAGATGTTTATGAAACTCTCTGTATTACCAGGCATAGATAACATACCATTGACATAATAGCATAAGTGCCCATATGTTACTGGCGAGTAAGCCGTTGTTACTTGTTGCGTAATTGTAACATCCAATAATTGAACATCTGACAATATCATATTGTTATTTAAATCATAAGATTGTTTCTTGAAATAATGTCCTATATACTGTGAAGCATCATTTCTTAAAAACACATATTTATTCAAAGTAGTATCAAAGAAAGCATGCTCATCTATTACTTCTACTTGTGTACTATCAGAGAATGTTAGTGTTATTACATCATATGTTGTTGTTTCTTCTGAATCTATGAACAATATAGGGGCTGAAGTAAATGTACCATTTAACATATCCCATACTAATAGTTCTTCATCTCCAGTTAGGTTCTCTACTGCAGTTTTTGTGCCATCTGCTAGTGTTATTAAAGAACCTTCTGTTATACAAGAATCAGAAGACTTTTCCACCCATTTTGCATGAAGCATACCATTTGGTGCTTTAAGAATATCATAATATGCATCCCCTGAAAAATCTGGAGCCGCATACCATCCTTCAAATGAATAACCTCTTCTGGTGGGATTTGGAATTTTTGTACTACTATCAATATTTTGTATACTATTTGCAGATTTAGAAACATACTTAATGTACGATTTATCACTAGAAAATTTTGTATCCCATATAACAGGGTAATTGCTCGAATTCCATGAATTTGACCATCTTGAAGGCTTACTAGAATACTCAACATATATGCAACTTAAATCAGTCATACTAAATGCGCTATCACCTATAACCTCTACCTTATCAGAAAGACATAAAACTCTATCTGGATTTGAATTTTGAAATGCCCTATCACCAATTCTAACAATAGTTGACGGAATCTCCATTCTTGCAATATCAGCATCTTTAAATGCTTCCTTACCTACATATACCACATCAGAAATATCAATTACTGATAAATTTGATTTTCTTGGAAATGTGCCCTCTAGAGCATTCTCTCCTATCATTTCTATTCCATTAGGCAAACACACAATATAGTTTTTCCCTGCATAAAAAGCTCTATTTTTTAGTATGGTTACATTTGTATTATTTGCATATACACGTGCGAGTTTTTCACAGCCAATAAAACATTCACTACCTATGTCGTTTATCGTATCTGGCAATGTACAGAATAGCATTTCTTTTTGATTACTAAAGGCTCTTTGCCCTAACTCAACAACATCTTTACCATTTATTTCTGAATCTAAAGAAAAACTTCCCTCTATTTCAAGAAGCACATCATTAATTCTAACAGAACTATCATCAAGATTTGTGTAATCATACACATATTCTATTATTAGTCCTTCACGTGTTGTACTAACTAATGCATCATTAACTATTCTTTTCATATGACCGAAAGATACTCTTGATAAAACTTTCTTTGCTAATTCATCATCTTCTAAATTTTGAAATTCTATCCCTAAATTTCTTCCTTGTTCGTTATTATACAAATCCATTTCTTTATCAATTCCTTGGGAATTTGGATTCTCTTCATGTATATCAGCGAATTCCTTTGCATATTCGACCCCCACATGTTTTGTCATAAGAGCATTCCAATAACTATGTCTAAAAGCATCTGCGTTATCTTGACTATATCTATTTTCATTAGTATAGAATAAATGAGTATTGTCTCTAGCAGTCATAGCATCTAAAAACATTTTTGTACTTAAAAAAGGATGCTTGATAATAAAAGTTTTTTCCGCATCCGTCAATTGTTTATAAAAACCATCAAATTGGTCATACATACTATCTATAATACTTGAGTTGACAATATCATAATTTTCAGAATCCTCTATTCTCTCTAGAATAAATACATCCTTTTGATTAACATCTATATCGTCCCTGTCCAAGAATGCTGTATTCTTTTGATAAATATCTAATAGTTTTTCATATGACAATTTATCATAAAGAATACTCTCGACAGGAGTATATGAAACGCTAATATTTGTATCACTAATTATTAATTGATATTTGCAATTATTATTATAGATGCGATAACAACAAAATATAGCCATCACGCAAAAACTAACTATAAACAAAAATGTAAATCTTCTAATTGTTTTTCTCATATAACAGTCCATCCTCTACTTCTTTTTATAATTCACCCACATATAATCTAAATTACAATTCTCAAAACAATTGTAGCATTTGTAATAGGAATAATCCTCTTTAGGTAAAAGAACACTTAAAATACCAGTTTTCTTGTCGTACATAAAATTAAAGCTAACACCATCATCCACGAATTCACCAACAACATGGTTATCATCATCAATATTTATAGTTATTTCAAACCATTCATCATATAAAAATTCAACATTAGAATACACACGCCAACATAATTCATATGCTGTTGACTTAATCTCTCCATCCTCATATAAATAATAAACACCTTTTGGAATAATCTCTTTCTTTTTTTCTATATAGTGAAAAATACTACCTGCACTGATTATCAATGCTATAACACAAGCGATAATTATTATATACTTCTTTTTTACTCTCTCCATTCGACCACCTACCAAATTCTATTTAATATATTTCTCTTCACCATATTATCCGTTTAAATCCTTTATTCGCATCATACAATTACAACTCCTGATATTATTCGTAAAAACAATCCTATAGACGAATTGCCAAAAACAACGCTATATTTATCATTCTTGAAACTGGAATTAAATAATGAATTAAATAAATTTTATCTATCAAACTAATTCTTGCCCCTCTTCTAGCATTAGAACCCATATGAATATGGAAATCTTTTTAATAATCATCAAAACGACAATTACCATAAATAATTATAAACCATATTATCTTGTTGTCAACAGATTCATTTATTTACTAAAAAATTAACATGATTTCAATTGTGTTGAAATCATGTTAAATATCGTATTTAAAAAATCTATTGATTATTACCATTAGATTTTGCATTTAAGAACTTATGCATTTCTCTCCAGCCCATACCGTATATACTCTTTTCTTGCTCTTCTCTATTTCTAAATGCAAGATGACTTACAAGATATACAGCAGCAGTAAATACAAAGAATACCATTAAGTATGGGATGATAAACAAGTGTCCTTCTAATAACCATGGAGCATGATCTGTAATCACTGCTGGTAATACGCATCTTTGTACGAAACCAATATTTGCAGGTTCATTTGGATATCCAGCATCTGTTCCGAATCTCCATGTAAATGAAGCTAATACACCCCATAATAAAATTAGTAATAAAGCAAAATAAACTGTCCAACCATTTTTTACTTTTAACTTGTAGATACAAGTTATTTCTAATAAACCAATTACTAATACAAAGTAATGCATTAAAGTAGATTCTAAGAACGAGAATACTACTAAAGTACCGCTATTAGCAAAGCTAAATGGAGCTACTGTTGATGCAAATACTTGAACAGCACCAGCAAAGATACCCATAAAGGCTCCTGCATCTCTTACATATTTATTTTGAGATAAATATGCTATTGGACATAAGAAGAATGTAATTTGGCTGATTTCACATGGAATTTGTTGATTCCAAGGATGTGCCAAAACAGTACAATAAATGATGTAATGGAATGTTTTATAAATAAGTACAGTCCATGATAAATAGTAACAAATCTTTTCAGCAAGTGCTCTATTTGTTCTTAGTTTTACTACGCCATAGGCTAATAGTCCTATTAAAATTACTCCTATTGGTATAGAGAAAAAGTACCAATTTATGTTTAAATCTGCCATTACCAGTCTTCCTTTATAGATAGTTTTATATCAGTGTAAAATTCTTTATACTCTCTTTTAAACTTTTCAGCTTTAGTTTCTGATTTTCTTATAGCAGCATCTACGTCATTTTCTTCTTCGTAAATGGCTTCTACATCCTCATCATACTTTTCTGCAAGTTTCATTAATTCCCAATTGTTCATGATTATTCCTTTAATCCTGTTCTTTCCATTAATGTTTTAAAAGCATCATGTCCCATATTCTTTAAGCGGAAGTTCTTAACAGCAACCTCAATTAAAATAGCAATTGATCTACCAGCAAGAACTGGGATATCAAATCTTGGTACATCTAAATCTAGAATTGATTGATTGTCAATCTTACTACCAAGTCTGTCCGCGTTTATTGCATTACTTTGACTTTGTAATGCGCAAATCATCATTATTTCGTCTTCGTTTAAAACGGAACCTGAACCATACATCGCAGCAACGTCGATAATACCAAGACCTCTAACTTCCATTAAATACTTTGTCTTAGCTGGTGCAGATCCTATAACCTTATCACCTATTCTCTTAACTACAACAATATCGTCGGAGATTAATCTATGGCCTCTTTGAACAAGTTCAAGAGCGGCTTCTGATTTACCCATACCAGATACTCCAGTAATCAACACACCTACACCGGCAACATCTAGTAATGTGCCATGAATTGTTGTCATTGGTGCTAGAATTTCTTCTAGGTAGTTAGCAATTAAGTTCGATAAATATGTAGTTGTGCTTGCTGAACCAAAGATTGGAATATTATTCTTCTTTGCTGCCTCAAGCTCTATTTGTGATGGAATGATTCCTCTTGAATAAATCAAGCATGGAATCTTTTGCTCACATAAACTTTCAAATATATCTTTTTTAGCTTCGTCAGTTAATGTTTGTAGATAATAGTGTTCCGCATTACCAATAAGTTGAATTCTAGAATATCCAAAATAATCTTTAAATCCAGCTAAGAATAAACCCGGTCTATTAATTAATACAGAACTAAAAGCAATTGTTTCACTCTTGTCTCCAGATATAAGTTGTAACTTACATCTGTCCATGAATTCTTCAATTGTAACATTTACTGGCTCTACGTCCTCAAACTTTAACATATATTATTCCCCTAAACACAACTTGTGTACTACATCATATAATGCATCATCATTACATGATGAAGATATGTATTTTGCAACCTTCTTTATAGAGTCGGATGCATTCTCCACGGCTACGCCGTAATATTTCTCTACCATCTTTATATCATTATCTGAGTCTCCAACGCAAATAACTTCGTCCATTTTCCATCCATATTGGTCTACAACATACTTAACAGCTGTACCTTTATCCACACCAGATGGCATTATTTCTACTAAGAAATCACGCGAAGAACAGAATTCCATACCTGTAGGAAAGACCTCTTTTGCAGCCTTTAAAAATGATTCTCTTTTTTCTGGAGTCATCATAACATTCACCTTAGTTGGTAATACATTATTCGCTATAGCAAAATCATCTAAAGTCTTAGGCATAACATACTCTTTTACGCCAAGAAGTTCACAGAATTTCTTTCTCCAATTTTCATTTCTATTAACGAAATATACTTCATCATTGACATACATAAGAGGCAATAAATTCTCATCAACTTCATATTGAGATTCTAAGAATCTAGCAATCTTTTTTAGAGTCTCTAGAGGAATAGTTTCTTGAAGCAAAAGTTTCTTCCCTTCCTTGATATCATAAACCTCTGCACCTTGAGCGCAGATAATCATATCACTTGGCACTCCTAACTCAACTAAATGAGGATAGATAGATTGGAACAATCTACCTGTCGATATAAAAAACTTACCGCCTTTATCTACATATTCATTTAAAGCTTCAATATTCTTTTTTGATACTGTAAAATCGTCGCTTAGTAAAGTTCCATCGAAATCTGAAAAAATTGCCTTATATTTCATACAACAATAATGTTAAAACATTATTCACTTAATGTCAATGAAAGAAAGAATACACATTCTCTGCCGTCTTTGCATCGATTCCATCTATAGCCTTCAACTCATCAATTGTTGCACTCTTTATATTCTCAACAGTTTTAAATGTGTTAAACAAAATTCTATATCTCTTTTCTCCAACGCCAGGAATATCTTTAATTTGAGAGTGAGTTTGTCTTTTCTTTCTTAAGTTTCTGTGGAATGTAATAGCGAATCTATGCGCTTCGTCTCTGATTCTTTGTAATAGTCTTAATGCATAGCTATTCTTTGGTAATACATATGGTTCAGACTTATATGGAACAAATACTTCTTCTTCCCTCTTTGCCAAAGAAATCACTTCTACATCACAATGCATTTCTTCCATTATTTCCTTAACTGAGCTCAATTGACCTTTACCACCATCAATAACAAGTAAGTCAGGTCTTGAAGCAAAACTCTCATCCTTTTCTTCAGGATCTTGCATTCTTGCGATTCTTCTTCTTAATGTCTCTGCAAGCGAAGCAAAGTCATTGTTGCCTTCTACTGTTTTAATCTTGAATTTTCTATAATGAGAACGCATTGGTTCACCATTTATAGTTACAACCATAGAAGCAACTTTATCTGTTCCTTGAACATGAGATATATCGTAACATTCCATTCTAATTGGTAATGTTTTTAATCTTAAAAATTCTTGTAACTGAAGTACCCCACCAACAGTTAAGTTATCCTTTCTTTCCTTAGTACTTAAGGACTTTTCAAGGAAATCCGTAGCATTAGATAAGGCCATATTTGCAAGTTGTTTTCTAACACCCTGTTGTGGTGTAACTACATTAATCTTCTTTCCTTTCTTTTCACTCAAATACTTAGATATAACATCAGCATCTTCTATCTCAATTTCTGTAATTACTTCATCTGGGATATATTTAACTTGGTCATAGAAATTAACAATAAAATTAGATAAAGTAATATCGTCTGTTAGACTTAAATCACTAATAACTCTTTTATCCGAGCCAAGAAGTTTACCACCTCTAACAAATAGAATATTTACAACAGTATTTAGGCCATTTGAAGCAATCGCAAATATATCTAAATTGAAATCCTTTGGAAGTGCTGTTACTTGTTTTCTAATCAACTTATCTAGAGTTTCTAGTTTTTTCTTATAATCTAGAGCAAGTTCAAAATTCTCCTCTAATGATGCTTGCATCATTTTATCTGTAAGGATCTTTGCTATTGATTTATCGTTACCATTTAAGAAATCTACAACATCATCGACTATATTGTTATATTCCTCTTTTGTAACTTTACCAGCACAAGGTGCTAAACATCTTTTTATATGGTAATTCAAGCATGGTCTATGAGACGCTGGAATATGATTCATATCTAAATCACAAGTTCTTAGAGGAAAAGCAGAATGGATTAAATCTAATATTTCTTTTGACGAAACACCTATCATATATGGACCAAAATACTTTGCCCCATCGTTTTTTAATTTTCTTACAACTTCAACTTTAGGAAAATCTTTCTTTGTATTAATCTTTATGAATGGATAATTCTTATCATCTTTTAATAGAATATTGTAAGGTGGTTTATGCTTCTTAATAAGATTATTTTCAAGTACTAAAGCTTCTACTTCATTTGATGTAATAATATATTCAAAATCATGAACCTTTGAAACAAGTTTCAAAACCTTCTCTGTTCTATTTGCTTTATTTCCAAAATACTGATGAACACGTTTAGTTAAATTACGAGCTTTACCAATATACAAAATCTGGCCCTCTTTGGACTTCATAATGTATACACCACTATTAGATGGTAAATCCTTTAACCTTTGTTCAATCAATTCATTCATAGTTTAATTATACTATATTAGTTTAAGCTGATTTGTTGTAATTTATTTAAATATTCTTCTAAATTTACTAACTTAGATGGATCAAAATCTTTATCTGATAAAAGCTTATCTGCTATATCCTTACTTTCTTGAATAACTTGCTTTGTTATGACAGCATCGCCCTTAAATGAACCACCACTTTGATTTGTTCCAAGGAAATCTCCATATCCTCTAATAGAGGCATCAAATTCGGCAATATCATCACCATCTTTAAACTTCTTTAAAGCATTTAATCTTTCATTTTCCATATCTTTAGAAGTATGTAAGAAACAGTAAGATTTTAATCCAGCCTTTCTTCCAATTCTTCCTCTTAATTGATGTAAAGTTGCAAGACCAAAACGCTCAGCATTTAATACCGCCATAATGGATGCATATTGAGAATCTATACCTACTTCTATTACAGATGTAGCAATTAAAACATCAAGCTCATGGTTATAGAATGCATGCATAACATCATTCTTATCTTTTTCTTTCATTGAACCATAAATTAGACCAACATTAACGTCACTTAGAGGTCCATTTATAACTTCTTTATAAAGAAGTTTAGCTGAATATACTTCTAGACCTTCACTATCTAAAACCAAAGGACATACAATATACGCTTGTTCGCCTTCAGCAACTCTTTCTTTTATAAACTTATAAAGGCCTTCTAATTTCTCATCACCCATAATAAATGTTGATATCTTAGAAGTTCCTTCTCTTGGCTTTAGATTAGATATAGCTAAGTCTCCATAAATTGTTAAAGCAATGGCTCTTGGAATTGGAGTTGCAGACATGGACAAAACGTCACAAGCTCGCGCCTTCTCTTCAAGCGTACCTTTTTGCTTTACACCAAATCTATGTAACTCATCAATTATGATAAAAGATAGATTCTTAAATTCTACAGAATCATTTAATACAGCATGAGTTCCAATAACAATATCTATAGAACCATTTTTAAGACCATTTAAAATTGGTTTTCTCTCAGCAGCTTTAGTTGTACCTGTTAATAAAGCAATGTTTGCTTTTCCATTAAGTAGAGTCATTGCTGTTTTATAATGTTGCTTTGCAAGAATTTCAGTCGGAACCATAAATGCAACCTGATATCCATTTCTAATTGCAAACATTGCACAAAGTAAAGCAACAACGGTTTTACCAGATCCAACATCACCAAGAAGCATTCTATTTGTTCTCTTTTCACTCTTTAGATCGTCAAGAATTTCTTTTATAGCAACCTTTTGTGATGGAGATAATTCATAAGGAAGTGACTTAACAACATCGGCTATAACCATTCTAGATTGTCCATATAATCTTACCTTGTTATCATCAGCTACATCCTTGTTTGCTCTGTATGCAATATACTGTATGATTAGGTCTTCAAGATTATACCTTGTTTTACCAACTCTCATATCATCCATATCTATTGGGAAATGAATCTTTTCAAACCCCTCTTTTAGTGACATTACAGTATACTTATTTGTAGGTGTTGAAAAATCACAATTATCAAGAGCATATCTTAGGAAGTTTCTAAACTGTTGTTGTCCTACCTGTCCTTTTAGTGGATATATAGGCACGATTCCTTGTAAACGCTTGTTATCTTCGGCTTTTTCAAAACTTGGGTTATTTAAAACATAGCCATCTTTTGTAGAGATTTTACCCCAAAACAGATACTCTTCATCTACATCAATCTGACCAGTAATATATGGTGTATTATACCATGCTAATTGGACTTTTTTCCCTTGAGTTAAAAGCGTTGCTTTAAACAATGAAAAACCACGCCTTAAAGACACAGGTTTATTCTTCTTAATTACTGTTCCACGAAGTAAAATATAATCTCCATGATCACACTCAAGAAGGTCTCCTTCCTTTGTCATATCCCAATAAAATTTCGGCATAAAGCGAACCAAATCGTCTATAGATTTGATTCCCAATTTTTCTAATTTAAAAAGGGTCTTATCACCGACCCCTTTAATATTTTTTAATTGCATTTTATACCTTATGGTTTTTTATTATTCAACTGAAAGTAAATATTGATAGTGAGGTTGACCGCCATAGTATAAGATTACATCATAATCATCATACTCGTCTTGGATAGCTTCGCATAATGCTTCAGCATCTTCCTTCTTTACATCTGAACCATAATATAATGTAATAACTTCTGAGAACTTATCTGTTAGATTCTTTGTTACATCCTTAACTACATCTTCTGGAGTCTTACCCTTTGCAACAATCTTCTTTCCATCAAGACCAATGATATCTCCTTCTGAAATATCGAAACCATCCATTGATGTATTTCTAACAGCTGTTGTAACTTGACCACACTTAACTTCAGCAAATGAATCTCTCATGTTTGAAACATTCTCTTCAGCACTTAATTCAGCATCGAATGCGAATGCAGCTTTGATTCCTTGTGGAGCTTCTTTTGTTGGGACAACAAAAATCTTCTTATCTGATACAAGTTGAGCAGCATTTTCTGCAGCCATTATAATATTACTATTATTTGGTAATATAATTACTGATTCAGCATTTACCTTATCAATAGCATTTGTAATATCTTCAATACTTGGGTTCATTGTTTGACCACCTTCAATGATCTCATCTACTTTTAGATCTTTGAAGATTGCAGTTAAACCTTCACCTGCACATACAGCAATCATACCAATCTTCTTCTTAGAAGCTTCTTTCTTAGCCATGATTTCACGATGTTGTTCCATCATGTTCTCAATCTTTACCTTGTCTAATTCACCAAGTTGTAAAGCCCAGTATAAAGCCTTGTTTGGTTGATTTGTATGAACATGAACTTTTATAAAGTTGATATCGCCGATTGCAATAACACAATCACCGATAGTCATTAATTTCTCTCTTAATTTTTCAATATCTTCTTCTGTTACATGCTTCTTTAAGTGTGTAACGAAGAATTCTGTACAATATTGGAATGTAATATTGTTATAATCGTTAGCATCATCTCTAGATGTACCGAAAGCATCTAAACTTGGAGCTTCAACGCTTACCGTTGCTTCTTCTTCAGGAATCTCTTCTCCCTTTAATGCTTTTAACCAACCTTCAACAACATATAGAAGACCACGACCACCGGCATCTACTACACCTGCTTGCTTTAGAACAGGAAGCATATCTGGAGTCTTTTGAAGGATGATATCACCTTGCTTAATAATTTGTTCAAAGAATGTTTCTACTGAACTTGTCTTATTAGCAATGCCAGGAGCTTGTTCAGCCATGTATCTGATAACAGTAAGAACTGTACCTTCCTTTGGCTTTGTAACTGCGTTATAGGCAATTTCTCTAGCATTTAAGAAGGCTTTAGATAAAGTCTTTGTGTTAATATCTACTTCGTCATTTAATACTGTGGAAATACCCTTAACAATTTGGGATAAGATAACACCAGAGTTACCTCTAGCACCTCTTAATGCACCTCTTGCATAAGCAGTTAAAATATCTGATCTATCATCTGAAGTAACAGCTTCAATCTCTTTAATAGCTGAAGCCATTGTAAGTGTCATATTAGAACCAGTGTCTCCATCTGGTACTGGGAATACATTTAGTGAATCAACATACGCTTTATTAGCTTTAAGATTCTTATATCCGCCCTTAAACATCTCAACGAGTTTGGCGTTATCAATTATTTTCATTCATATCTCCTAAACTCTTACACCAACGACATTAACAACAACTTTATTAACACGCATACCTGTAAAAGTCTCAACGTAGTACTTAACAGTTTTCTCGATTTCCTCGGTAACTGCGGATACATTCACACCCTCTTTAAGTATTACGAACAATTCTAAGTTTATTCTGTTGCTAATTGTTACAACCTTTACGCCCTTACCAATTGTAGTCTTGTTGAACAATTCGCTAAGGCTGTCTGTAAGCGATCTAGAAACTAAATCAATAACTCCGTAACAATCTAAAGCTGCTTGCGATGCCGTCATCGAAATTGCAGTGTCAGAAATTACCAATTTTCCATAAAAATTTGAAGTCTTAACAGCCATACACCTATATTTTATATTATATAATTGTATTTGGCAAGTATTTTGACCGGACAAGAAATGTCTTAAAAATTCATAAAAAACAAGTATATTTTAGTTGCATTATACTTTTTATTTTGTTATTATATCAAAGCAAGATTGCATTTAGGAGGTATTGATTATGTCTAGAGTATGTGCCATTTGTGGAAAAGGACAATTATCAGGTAACAACGTTAGCCACTCAAATAGAAAAACAAGAAGAAGTTGGGGAGCAAATGTTCAAAAGGTTAAGCTAGTTAATGAAAACGGAGCTATTGAACATGCATACGTTTGCACAAGATGTCTAAAGAAATTAGATAGCCGTGCATAATTAGTACTTATACATAGATTAAAAAAAGACATCGTTTATCGATGTCTTATTTTTTTTATTAATTCCCTATTTTACTGGGGATTTTAAGCATTTAGTAATGCTTCTAATCCCTCTTTAATTGATGGAGCATTGAATACAGATGATCCACCTACGCAGATATCACATCCCCTTTCAACAAGCTCTCTAATGTTATTAGATTTTACGCCACCATCGACTTCAATTTTGATGTTTCTATCACCAATAATTTCTTTTAATTTAGATACTCTATCCATTGTTTCTGGAATAAACTTTTGTCCTGAGAAACCTGGGAATACACCCATAAGCATAATTACATCTACTTTATCTAAATAATTTTTAACTGTATTTAAATCAATATCTGGGTTTAAAACAAGACCCGCTTTTTTGCCCAAAGAGTGGATAAAATCTAGAGTTTCAGCAGTTTTTGTACATGCACTTTCATGGAAAGTAATAATATCTGCACCAGCATCTACATAATCTTTAATGTACTTATCTGGATTCATTATCATTAAATGAACATCTAAAGGTAAATTAGAATTTGCTTTGCAAATTTTAACCATTCTAATTCCATCAGATGTATTTGGAGCAAAAACTCCATCTAAACAATCGCAATGAACGTAGCTAGCACCGTACTTTTCAAGATTTTTAACTGCATCACCAATTTTATCAATATCAACAGATAAAACTGATGGAGAAATTTGAACATTAATCATATCTTTTATTCCACCTTTGTATTGATTCTTTATAAAGTTGTAGATATCTATCATATCTATCCTTGGACAAAAGTCCCTTATTTACTGCATCTTTGACACCACAAACATCCTCGTCAACATGTCTACAACTACCCTTGAATTTACAGTTTGGAACAAACTCATCAAAATCCACGAAATAACTAGCAAGTTCCGCAGGATCTGCTACTGGCATCATTAATTTATCAAAGCCACAAGTATCCGCGATTTTTGTGCCATCTTCAAGCTTAATAATCTCAACATGTCTTGTTGTATTTTTACCTCTTTCACTATGTGAAGAAATTTCGCCTGTTTCCATAACTTCTTGACCAATCATCGTATTAATAAACGTTGATTTTCCAACAGCAGATTGACCAGCAAGAGCATAGAATTTTCCTTTAACTAACGCTTTTAGCTCATCACTGCCTTTTCCCTTCAAAGCGTCGATTTCAAGGACAGTTGCAAGAGTTGAGTAGTCAGTTTTTACGCGTTCCACAAGTTTTGTGAAACCGTCCAAATCAGGCTTATTTACGCAAATTATTGCTTTTATACCTTGTGCTACAGCACCAATTATCAATTTATCAATTAGAAGGAAGTTTGGCTCTGGAATTGGAGACACAACAATAATAATTCCATCAATGTTTGAAACATAAGGTCTTATTAGTTGAGAAGTTCTAGGTTTAACCTTTTCAATAACGCCTTCTTTTTTATCGTTATAATTAGCCTCAACGTAATCTCCGATAAACAAATCACCGCCATTAACTCTTAATTTACCACGAGCTTTACATCTAATGATTTCACCATTAGTAAGTTCAACTGTATATAAACCGCCAACGCCTTTTATGATTTGTCCTTCACTGATTGCCATTATTCACCCATCTTTAAGTATTTTCTTCTTAATTGTCCGCATGCACCTTCTATATCTGCACCCATCGTCCTTCTTATTGTACAACTTATCTTATTCTTATTTAAGACGTCCATAAATGTCTTTATATTGTCTTTACTAGCAGAATGTAATCCTCTTTCCTTTACATAATTTAGAGGGATTAGATTAACGTGAGCTGGAACACCACGAAGAAGTCTAGATAATTTTTGAGCTTCTTCAACATTGTCATTCTTCCCGTTAATCATTGAATATTCAAAAACAATTCTTCTACCTGTTTTATCGAAGTAATATTTTACAGCCTTCATTATGTCTTCAACTTTAAACTTTTTAGTTATAGGCATAATTGTTTCTCTAGTTTCATTATCTGGAGCATGCAATGAAATTGTCAATGTTAATGTAAATCCATCATCCGCAAGCTTATAGATTTTATCGCAAACACCACATGTAGACAATGAAATATTTCTCATAGAAATATTCAATCCTTCTTCCGCATTAACTAGGCGTAAGAATTTTGTTACATTATCATAATTATCCATTGGTTCGCCGCTACCCATTAAAACAATGTTTGTTATAGCTCTTTCATCTTTCTTTACTAGATTGTCTCTATTTACAGCAACGACTTGTCCTAAGATTTCACCTGGAGTTAAATTTCTAACAAGACCATCAAGACCAGACGCGCAGAATGCACAGTTCATTCTACATCCAACTTGAGTTGAAACACATATTGTGTTTCCATATTTATATTTCATCAAAACGCCTTCAATTACATTGCCATCTTCAAGCGAATAAATGTATTTTTTAGTACCATCTAGTTTTGACTCTAAAACTTCTTCTATTTTAATAGCTTGATCTTTATATCCAGCATTCTTTAATTTCTCAATGAAAGACTTAGGAAGATTTGTCATTTCCTCATAATGAGCACCTTTAGTTACCCATTCAAAAAGTTGCTTGGCTCTAAATTGAGGCTCACCAAGTTCTTTTACGATATCTGTTATCTCTTTTAATGAATAATCTAATAGTTGCATTAAACCCTCGTCATCTTATGGATATAGAATCCATCAAGTCCTTCTTTATTTGGCAATAACTGTATTTCTTCAACGCTCTTAAAATCTTTGTTATCTTTTAAGAACTTCTTAACGTTATTTTGGTTTTCTTCTCTTAGAATTGTGCAAGTAGAATATACTAACACGCCACCTTTTTTAACGTACTTTGCAGCATTGCATAATATCTTATATTGGATTTCACTTAAATCCTTTATATCCTTATCTGAGATATCTAAATAAATATCTGGTTTTCTATTTGCTACTCCAAGTCCAGAACAAGGAACATCTGCAAGAACCTTATCAAACTTATCTACAAATTCTTCATTTAAAATAGTAGCATCATTTAATTTAATACTAATTCCTTGAGCCCCCATTCTGTTTATATAGCTCTTGATTAAATCGAGTCTATGTTCATGAATATCACAAGAAACAATATCTACATTTGCAAGTTCTGACATATAAATAGATTTACCACCAGGAGCTGAACATAAATCCAAAATCTTATCTCCATCATTTGGTGCTAAAACCTCGCACGCTTTCATTGAAGATAAAGATTGAATTGTTATCTTTCCACAAGCATATAAATCTTTTACAACTTTATCATTCTTTGCGTAGATAGAATTATTTGTTGAAGGAACAAAATCTTTGATTTTGTCTTCTATTTCTTTCATTGTTGATTTTCTAGAATTCACTCTAACATGTTCTAGTTCAAAATTAGGCAACATAAGGAATTCTTTTGCTTTTTCATAGCCATATTGATTACACAATTTCTTAACTATAAACAAAGGAGTTGATGACTCAATTGATAATGCTAAGAATTTATCTTTTGGCATTTCGAATTCTGTTGTTGAGAACTTCTTTAAAGTCGCATTAACAAAGCCTTTAACTTCTCTTTTCCCAACGCTCTCACATAAAGAAACTGTATTAGAAACAGCAGCATATGTTGGCATAGAATTCATATACTTAACAAGATACATTCCTATCTTTAAAAGAATAATTATTGCATTCTTTGGTTTTTTTGAAACCAATGTGTCAATATAGTAATTAAATTGTGTATCCTTTTCTAAAACACCATAAACAAGATTTGTAACAAACTTTGGATTCTCAGCATCTTTTATTTTGTTAGATAACTCTAAAGCTGCATATGCTTTATTAACGTATATCTCTTTCAAAATGCTGTAAGAAAGTTCCAAATCTTTCATATTAATTTAGCGACGCTCCCTTTAAATCATAGCCAAGAATAAACTCTTCAATTGGCATCCTCTTTTTTCCTTCTAGTTGTACTTCTAAAAGCTTAATGACTTTGTCCTTACAGAACACACCATATGACTTACTTGAAAGTTCAATTACATCGCCTGGCTTAAATCCATTATTATGAACATCCACAATATCTACTTTATGAATCTTGAACATCTTTCCATTTAATGTGCAATAAGCAGATGGCCATGGATTCATTCCGTAAACTTTATGAAATATTGTATTCGCATCCTCATTCCAATCTATAAGACCATTACTTTTTTCAAGTTTTGGACAGTGAGTTGCTTCCTCTTCATTTTGTTTAACAAACACCGCTTTACCATTTTCGATTAAATCCATCGCCTCTAACAATACGTCTGGGGCAATTATAGCCAATCTGTCGAATAATTCACCTGCGGTTTCATATTTACCTATTTCTACTTCTTTTTGCAAAATCATGTCGCCACAATCAATCCCAAGAGCTGTTTGCATTATTGTTATTCCAGTCTTAGTTTCGCCATTAATGACACTCCATTGAATTGGGGCTGATCCTCTATACTTTGGAAGCAGTGAACCATGAACATTTATAACGCCATATTTTGCAATGTCTAATATCTCTTGAGATATTATTTGACCATAAGCACAAGTAACCATAATATCTGGATTAAGTGCCTTTAAATCTTCAACACCTTCTAGTCTAATTTTGTTGTATTGAAGAACTTTAATATTATGTTTAAGAGCTTCTTCTTTAACAGGAGATGGAGTTACAACTCTTCTATCTCTTTCTTTATCCGGTTGTGTAACAACCGCCAAAACCTCATGCTTTGAATTAATCAAAGCTCTAAGAGTTGGAACTGCGAAATCTGGTGTACCTAAGAATACTACTCTCATTATTTACCTGAATACTCCTTGTCGTAATAAAGAATTCCATCTAAGTGATCAATCTCATGACAGAAAATTCTGGCAATGAAATGTTCAACTGTAATTTCCTTCTTTGTGCCTTTTCTTGTTTGATATTTACAAGTTACTTTATCTGGACGTAAAACATCACATGACTTACCTGGTACAGATAAACATCCTTCTGGTCCAATTTGTTCTCCTGAAGAAGAAACAATAACTGGATTAACCATCTCTAAATAAAAGTCTTCAAACCATACGATAACAACTCTTTTTAATATTCCAACTTGAGGAGCAGCAAGGCCAACTCCATCTGCCTTCTTTAGAGTGTCTTTCATATCGTCTAATAACTTAGCTAATTTATCGTCAAATACTTCTACTTCACGACAACGCTTTCTTAATACTGCATTTCCATCAACAACTATATCTCTTAATGCCATATTATCTCCTAAATCATGCTTTGCGGATCTTGTTCAACAAACACGCTAGCATCTTTCTTATCTATTTCATTTAAAATATCATAAAACTCTTTTAGAGTTTCAAGCTCATTTTCTTTACTAATTCTCATGACAATTTGATATCTGAAATTATCTTGAATCTTAGTTATATGAGCTTCTGAGCCCGCAAGAGAGATGATATGTTTATCTTTCTCTTTTAAAGCTCTAATCTTCATGTATATATCTCGAGCAATCTCTCTAGCTTTTTCCATTTTTTCATGTGTAATCATAATTCTTATAATTGACACAAATGGTGGGAAATTAGTAGTCTCACGAATATTAATTTCTCTATTATAAAAGTCCTTGTAACTATAATTCGTTGCAAATCTATACACATAATTTGCCGGCGAATATGTTTGTAATATTACATGACCTTCTTTATCTGCTCTTCCAGCTCTTCCTGACATTTGAGTAACCAATTGGAATGTTCTTTCTGTTGATCTATAGTCTTGTTGATATAAACCAAGATCTGCATCTACAAGTCCAACTAGTGTTACATTACCAAAGTCATGACCTTTTGCTATCATTTGAGTTCCTACAAGAATTTGTGCTTTGTTATCCGCAAATTCTCTTAAAACCTCAACCATAGCATCTTTCTTAGTTTTTGTTTCAGAATCCAATTTTAGGATCTTAACTTCTGGGAAAAGTTTATGTAATTCTTCTACTACAGTTTCTGTTCCCATTTTTCCAAATCCCATTTCGTGTGAATGACAATTTGGACACTCAGAAAGCATATTATAACTAGTTCCACAATAATGACACTTCAACTTGTTTTCTTTCTTGTGATAAGTCAAAGAAACTTCACAGTGTTTACATGTTGGAACATAGCCACATTTTTTACATCTTAAGAAAGAAGAATAGCCAAGTCTATTAATCAAAATCATGGCTTGTTCGCCTCTTTCCATCGTCTTTTTAAGTTCATCTTGCATTGCTCTTGAGAACATAGAATTATTTCCGCGAAGGATTTCATCCTTCATATCTATAATCTCAATCTTAGGCAATCCCTTATCAGAGATTCTTTTATCCATCTTTACAAGCTCATATTCTCCATCTAAAGCCTTCTTGTATGTTTCTATAGAAGGAGTAGCTGAACCTAAAACCACTTTTGCATTATTATATTGAGCTCTAAATCTAGCAACTTCTAATACTCTATATCTTGGATTTGTCTCGCTAACATAACTTGAATCATGTTCCTCATCTACAACGATTAATCCAACATTCTGAACAGGCGCAAATATTGCAGATCTAGCACCAACAACAATTCTTGCATCCCCAAGTAATAACTTCTTCCATTCATCAAACTTCTCGCCATCGCTAAGTCCGCTATGAAGAACAGCTACCTGGTCTCCAAATTCGCCTCTAAAATTCATTAACATTTGAGGTGTTAGTGAAATTTCAGGCACTAGCATAATTGCTGTTTTTCCTTCCTTTAAGCACTTCTTAATTGCTTGCATATAAACAACAGTTTTTCCTGAACCTGTAACTCCATGTAGTAAAACTACATCTTTACTAGTTGAGAAGATTGTTTTTATAGCATTCTCTTGTGCAGGTTTTAAATCAACATCTTTTGATTTAACCTCAATATTCTTTAAAGGAACTCTATCTATCTTTTTTAGCTCTTTTAGAGCTATTTCTTTCTTAATTAGTGTATTAACAGCAGATGCTCCATATAAGAAATTTAATTCACTTAGGAACTTGCCGCCATCTTTTAATTCTTCAACAATTTGTAATTGTTTTTCAGATTTTCTTGTAAGCTTTGCCTTTATTTCGTCTAAAGATAAGTTTGGATTTAGCGTTATATAATATCTTGCCAAATCTCTTACTTTTCCCGTTCTTAATGCAGATGGAATAAATAATCTTAAAACATCAGCATACTTTAAGAAGAATCTTTGTTTCATATAGTGCATTAGTTCCAACATCTCTGGAGTAAAACACTTATATTCGCCAATTACACTAATTATCTCTTTTAGTTCATACTTGCCATCATAAGTCTCAGCCAAGTCAACACAAAAACCTTCTGTTTGTGTTTTACCAAAAGGGACAACTACTCTATCTCCTTTTTCTACAACTAATTCATCTGGGATTAAGTAATCAAAAACTCTATCAATATCGTTAGCAGATCTATCTATTACTACCTTTGCAATCATAGCTTACTAACTTCATCTAAAATAACTTCTGCAACTTCGCTCTTTTTCATAAGTGGATATTCTTTTGATGTTCCATCTTTCTTAGCAATAGTTACAATGTTAGTGTCAACATCAAATCCTGCACCTTTTTGAGTAACATCATTTGCTACTACCATATCTGCATTCTTTGACTTTATTTTCTTTAATGCACTTGCCATAAGATCAGTGGTTTCTGCACAGAAAATAACAAGTTTTCTATTTCCTTTAACCTTTCCAACTTCCTTAGCTATATCTGGATTCTTTATCAGAGATAAAGTAAGGTTTTCATCTTTAATCTTATTGTCAAATTTATTTTCTACAGCATAATCACTAGGAGCTGCTGCTTTAATAATTACATCACACGCTTCGTACGCGCCCATAACAGCATCCAACATTTGCTTTGTTGTTTCTACTGGAATAACGTTTGTTATATACGCTGGAACGTCTACGCTTACAAGACCTTTAACAAGAACTACCTCGCCGCCTCTTTTTACAACAGCTTTTGCGATTTCCATTCCCATTTTGCCAGATGATTTATTTGTAATAAATCTTACTCCATCAATAGGCTCTCTTGTAGCGCCACATGTAATCAATACTTTCTTTCCTTTGAAATCTTGCTTTGGATGAAGAATCTCAACGATATTTGAAACAATATCTTGAGGGTCAGCAAGTTTGCCAACACCTACATCACCACAAGCTAAACGACCACAATCTGGGCTAACAAATATAAATCCTCTCTTTTTTAGAGTCTCAATATTTTGTTGAGTGATTGGGTTTAAGAACATGTTTGTGTTCATAGCTGGTGCTATAAGCACAGGACAAGTCATAGCTAACACTGTTGTTGTCAACATATCATCTGCAATTCCAGCAGCTAATTTTGCTATTACATTTGCTGTAGCTGGTGCAATAACACAAAGTGACGCTTTCTTTGCAAGTGATATATGTTCAACTTCAAATGTTTTCTTAGGTGCAAACATATCTACGCTAACTGGATTTGATGATAATGTTTCAAAAGTAAGTGGTTGAACGAATTCAGCCGCATTCTTTGTCATTATTACATCAACATTTGCATTTAGCTTTCTTAAGCGAGAAACAATATCACATGCCTTATAACATGCAATACCGCCACTTACTCCTAGAACTATGTTTTCACCTTTTAGCACTATTACTCTCCAACTCTAATTTCGATTTCGTCGTTATAAACTTCTTTAGCAGCTAAAGAAATTGACTTCATACCAGAATTCTTTAAAGTATCTTGTTCCTTTGTTTCTAATTCCTTTGCTCTTTTTGCAACACCAACTACTAATGCATATCTACATGGTGCTTTCTTAATTAACTTGTCGATTGGTGGATCGATCATCATAATGCGTTACCTCCATTTGCTAAATTTTCTATAAATTCTCTATTAATTTTTGCTGAGCATTTTTCAGCTTTAATAATTGACACAACATCTTCGGCGCTTTCTTGGATATCGTTGTTTACAACAACATAACCATATCTTGTAGCTTGCTTAATTTCTCCAATAGCAGATGTTAATCTTACTCTTAAAGCTTCAGCAGTTTCGCTACCACGGCCTTTTAATCTTTCCTTTAATACATCCATCGAAGATGGGCATACAAAGATTGATACAGCATCAGGATATTTTCCAAGTACATTAAATGCACCTTTAACATCTATTTCTAGAACAACATCCTTGCCTCTATTTAAGTTATCTATTACTTCGCTCTTTAAAGTTCCATAATAGTTTCCGTAATTACATTCGTTTTCTAAAAATGCGTCTTGACGGCCAAGTTCAATAAATTCATCAACAGTTTTGAAATGATAATGAACTCCATCAATTTCGCCTGCTCTTGGTTGTCTTGTAGTAACAGAAACAGATACAGCTAAATTGTCATAACGTTTCTTTACTTCCGCTAAAACTGAGCCCTTTCCTGCTCCGCTTGGTCCAGACAAAATAATTAATAAGCCTTTCTTCATAATGGTAAATCCTTTACTCTATGTTTTGTATTTGTTCTCTAACTTTTTCAATCTCATTCTTTAATGCGATTACATTGTTAGATACTTCAATGTCATTGCATTTGCTTCCGCAAGTATTTGCTTCTCTATTCATTTCTTGAACAATGAAATCTAATTGCTTTCCTACAATTCCACCCTTATTTATTATTTCTGTGAAATGAGCTACGTGACTCTTAAGTCTTTGTATTTCCTCATCAACACAAACCTTATCTGTGTACATAGCGACTTCATTAAGCATTCTAGCTTCGTCGATATTTACATCTTCTAGCATTTCCTTAATTCTTTCTCTAACTTTAACGAAGTGATTCTCAACCATTCCAGGAGCTGCAGCTTCAATCTTCTTAACAATTTCGTTAATTGTAGCAACTTTAGATACAACATCCTTTTCCATTGCTACACCTTCTGTTGCTCTCATCTTCTTAATGTTTGCAATAGCAGTATTTAGTGCTTCTTCTAAAATGCTTAAAAGTAATTGTTCATCCTCTTCTTTTGGAGAATTCTTTACAACATCTGGTAGAGATAATACCTTGCTTGTTGTTAAATCATCTTTGATAAAACAATCTGAAGATACTTTCTTGGATGCTTCGATATAAGCGTTGATTAAATCATAATCAAAAGTGATTTGGTTCTTATCTTCTCTGTTGTCTTCGATATTAACGAAAATATCTACATGGCTTCTTGAGAAGTTCTCTTTCATGTCTTTTCTGATTGTATCTTCTGTGTAAGATAATACCTTTGGAAGTTTAATAGTTAAATCTAGAAAACGGTGATTTACAGATTTCAATTCTACGGTAATCTTGATACCGTCTTTTTCACAAACACCTTTTCCGTAACCTGTCATGCTATTAACAGCCATAAACACCTCGTTGTTAAATTATGTAACTTGTATAATACCACAAGCACATAAAATTAACAAGCGCGTGAGCATAAATATATTTATATAAATTAGCCCTTAATTAGCGCGAAAAGTTGCGCCTCATCAATAATTTCAATGCCTAATTTCTTAGCCTTGTCTAGCTTAGAACCTGCGTCTTCGCCGGCTACTACTAAATTAACTGCTTTTGAAACAGAATCAAAACATGAACCACCATTAGCCTCAATCAGTTCTTTGGCTTGAGATCTCTTTAATGTTGGAAGTGATCCTGTTAATACAACCTTCTTTCCAACTAAGGCACCTGATGCTACCGCCTTTTCTTCGATAACAACGCCCCTTTCAAGAAGGATATTTAAGTGTTCAACATTCTTTTCATTTTGGAAATAATCAACAACTCCTTGAGCCATAATATCTCCAAAATCTTCGATAGAAAGTAATTGTTCTTTTGTCGCTGCAATTACACCATCTAAAGTCTTAAATTCATCAGCAAGTTGCTTAGCTGATTTCTTACCAATATTTGGAATTCCAATTGCAAATAAAAGCTTATCTAATGTTGTGTGTCTACTATCTTGTATAGCCTTAATTGTATTAGAAATTTTCTTATCTTTGAATGAGTCAAGACCTGTTAGGTCTTCTTCTGTTAAAGAATAGATATCTGTATAGTTTGAAACCTTACCTTCTCTGTATAACAATTCTAGTGTTTTTTCAGACAAACCTTCTATGTCCATCGCGTCGCGTGACACAAAGTGTGACAACGCTGATATTATAGCTGGAGCACAGTTCTTATTTGTGCATTTTACAAACACACCTTGCCACTCAACAGGAGAGCCACAAGCTGGACAAATTGTTGGAGCTTCTATCTCTTTAGAATCCTTTGTATGCTCAGCAATACCTGTGATTTCAGGAATTACATCATTTGATCTTCTGATGAAAACTCTACTATTAATTTTTATATCCTTTCTCTTAATTTCGCTAATGTTAGACAATGTTGCTCTAGAGACAGTAACACCTGCTAAATCTACAGGATCAAGAACAGCGATTGGATTTAATTTTCCAGTTCTAGATACTTGCCAAATTACATCTCTTAATGTAGTTGTAACTTCTTCTGCTGGGAACTTAAATGCAATAGCCCATTTTGGGAATTTTTCAGTAAATCCGTATTCTTCTCTTGTGTTAACATCGTTAATCTTAACAACAGCTCCATCGATTAAAAAGTCCAAATTTGGCCTCTTTTCAAGGATGTCATCAAGTCCTTGAAGTAGTTCATCTTTAGTTGAAATTAGTCTATAAAAATCTGATGTTTTAAATTTATTTTCCTTAAGGAAATCTATCATTTCTTTTCCTGTTTGGAATCTAACACCAGGAATATAATTTACGTTATAACAAATAACTTCTAACTTTCTTTCTGCAGTTACTTTTGGATCAAGATTTCTAATAGCTCCGGCAACACCATTTCTTGCGTTCTTTAATGGAGTAACATCCTCTCTTGCATTGTACTTTGCAAGTTCTGAAAGAAGCATAATTCCCTCTCCCTGAACTTCAAGTTGACCTTTGTAAGCAATAGACAATGGTACACATCTAATGGTCTTAACTTGCTCTGTTACATCCTCACCTTCGATACCATTTCCTCTTGTTGCTGCTCTTACTAATTTGCCATCTTCATATAACATATTGATGGTTAAACCATCAAACTTGTATTCTAGACTTACTTCAGGCATCTTGTTATGGTTAGCTGAAATTAGCTTATCTAACCACTCATTCATAGCTTCTTTAGTTTGACATTTATCTAAAGAATATAGCCTTCCTAAGTGCTTTACTGTATTAAACTTTTTTAGGACTACATCGCCAACTCTCTTTGTAGGAGAATCATCAAGGACCACACCACTTGCCTTTTCTAAAGCCAATAACTCGTCATATAATCTATCGTATTCAACGTCTGAAACGGTTGGATTATCTAAAGTGTAATATTGATAAGCATATTCGTTTAATTGCTTTACAAGCTCGTGCATTCTATCCATAATCTTTTCCCCTTATTCTATCCTTGTTATTGGCGCTAATCGAAGATTAAACTTCTTTACACCTAGTCCTTCAAACTTAATATCTGCATTTTCACCAGTAATCTCTAAAATTACGCCCTCACCAAATCTTGTATGATTAACTTTTTGGCCGACTTTAAATCCTGAAATATCTTTACTTGAACCACTAATATTTGGAGATGGCTTTGCAAAAGCAGGTGTTGGCTTTGCCACCTTTAAGAAATCTAATTTCTTTGCTCTTGTGTATATATCGTCATCGTCAATAGATATAAACTTAGTACGATTAATAAGTTCGGCTTCCTTTAAGAATGTCGATGGAACTGATCTTTCACGCTTTCCAAATCTAAATCTTGATGAGGCATATGTTGTATATAATCTTTCCATTGCTCTTGTTACAGCAACGTACATAATTCTTCTTTCTTCTTCAAGGTCACTTTCCGATTCAGCTCTCAATATTGGGAATAAACCATCCTCAAGTCCAACTATAAATACAACCTTGAATTCTAGACCCTTTACACCATGAACAGTTGCCAAAGTTAATACATTAGTATTAAGAGGGTCGTCTTTATCATCAGATGCAACAAGTGTGACAGATTGCAAATACTCAGATAAAGATACGTTTGGATTGTCTTTTACAAACTCTTTTACAGAAGTTAATAATTGGTCAATATTCTCTAATCTATCTAAGTCTTCTTCCTTTTCTTTATCATATACTTGAGTGAAATCTACAACCTCATTTACATAGTCAAACAAATCGTCTAATGGTAAATCAAGCTTACTTGTTATTGCATTTACAACAGAAGCAAACAATGCCATTTTAGACTCTATAGCCTTTGGAAGATTTAAAGAAGGAAGTACTCTAATACCCTCTAATAAACTTAGTCCCCTTGCCTGACATGCTTCTCTTAACTTCTCAATTGCGCCATCGCCAATACCACGTTTTGGTAAATTAATAATTCTAAGCAAATTCTCTTCATCTTTTGGATTTGCCATAATTTGCAAATAAGCTAAGAAATCTTTGATTTCTTTTCTATCATAGAATTTATGTCCACCAATCAATCTGTACGGGATACTATACAAGTTTAATTTCTCTTCAAATGGTCTTGTAATAGACGATGTTCTGACAAGTATAGCAAAGTCCTTTGGCTCGTAATTGTTATGCTTTATAAGACCGTTAATTTGGCCTAAAACATAATCTGCTTCTTCCATTTCGTCATAGCATTCTTTACACTCTACTCTAACGCCATCTGCAGAATCAGTCCATAAAGTCTTTCCCATTCTTTGAGTATTAACTTCAATGATTTTATTAGCGACATTTAATATGTTTTTTGTAGATCTATAATTGCGTTGTAATTTAAATACTTGGCAACCAGCAAATTGCTCTTTGAACTTCTTAATATTTGTATAGTCAGCACCACGCCATCCGTAGATACTTTGATCATCATCACCAACCACGAAAACGTTTTGATATTTCATACCAAGCATTCTTAAAAGTAGGTATTGGATTTTGTTTGTATCTTGGAATTCATCTACGTGAATATACTTATATTTTTCTTGATATTTATATAGAACTTCAGGGTGATTTACAAACAATTTTACTACTAAAAGTAGTAAATCATCGAAATCTACAGCGTTATTCTTTTCAAGTTGTTCTTGATAATCCGCATATGCTCTAACTATTAAATCGCCTCTTGGATTCAACATAATTCTAGACCTATATTGGATAGGATCAAAACCATAATTCTTTGCATATGATATATGTGATCTTACTTCTTTAACAAGGCTCTTCTTTTTATCATCCTCAAGCTCATATCCTTTTAAAATTCTTGTTACAAGCTTGTTTGAATTATCGTCGTCATATATTGAGAAGTTCTTAGTATAAACACCTAATGCTTCTATATCTTGTCTTAGAATTCTTGTACAGAACGAGTGGAAAGTAGAAATTTGAAGTCCTGTATAACCCGTAACCTTTTCTATTCTTTCTTGCATCTCTTTTGCGGCCTTATTTGTAAATGTAATAGCAAGTATTGAATAAGGACTTACACCTTTCTCAATTAAGTGTGCAATTCTATATGTTAAGACTCTTGTCTTACCACTTCCTGCACCTGCTAAAACTAATACTGGACCTTCTGTACAATAAACAGGTTTTAACTGTTCTTCATTTAACAATTTTTCGTAATCTATCATAACATTGAATATTATAACATAACCATGTTAATTAAACTATGTTTAAAATGGTGATTTTAATAATTTCTTTTAGCATTAAAAAGATACTGCTGAGCAATACCTGAAAGATCCCCAAATTCTCTTAAAAGATTCTCTCTCATTTTTATAGGAGAAACCTCTTCGTTGAATAAATCTAGATATATTTTTTTAACCCAAGTATCTACTGGAAAAACATCAAAACGATTATAACCAAATAATAGTATACAATCAGCAACTTTTGGTCCAACACCAGGCAATGTCATAAGATACTTTTTTGCATCCTCAGTGCTTAGTTTATAAACATAGTTTATATCGAACTCTCCACTGGCAATTTTCTTTGCAGTATCTAAGATGTAAGGAGCTCTGTATCCAAGCCCTACTGATTTATAAAAATCTACGCTTTGTGATGCAAACGCATTCACTGTCGGAAACGCAGCATTAACGCCAAGCTTTAAGCAAAGTCTAGAAATAATACCCTTGATTCTTGGGATGTTATTATTAGCCGAGATAATAAACGATATTATCATTTCAAATGGGTCTTGCTTTAAAATTCTAATTGTTGGACTACTAGGTATACAATTCTTTAACTTTTCATTTGCTCTCAAAGTGTTTAAATAAGCATTGTAGTCATCATTAAGAGCAAAGAAGTTGTAAAAATAATTCTCATCATCTGACTCTAAAACATAACAATCATTGCACTCTTTTATAGTGCAATATTTATCTAAAGAATACACCTCATATCCCCCTTTGATTGGGATATATCTAAATATTTGGCCGCATTCTAAAGTTTGCTTAATATCGATGTCGTTTTTAGAGATTTTCATAAATAAATTATATAAAAATGGCACGAAAAAAGCACCTATTTTCAGGTGCTTTTGAGTTCGTCTTATTATGACTTGTACATTCTCTTACGAGCCTCTTCAGATTTTTCCTTACGCTTAACGCTTGGCTTCTTGTATTCTTGACGATTACGGATTTCCTTAATGATACCATCACGACCGATCTTTCTCTTGAATCTCTTGATAGCGCTATCTAAGCTTTCATTTTCTCCAACCTTAACTGTTGCCATGTCCTTTTTTCGCCTCCTTCCTCTGAATAGGTAATAATCAATTTAACATTTAATAATTTATATTAAAGAAAAAGAAATGTCAAACAATTTTTTAGTTTCTTCTTTGTTTTCTGATTATCTTCCAGTTTGGATAGTAGGTATCTAGGATCTTTTTAAAATTATCTCCATGGTTTGGAACTTTTATATGTGCTATCTCATGACAGATAACGTAATCTATGAAATCATAATTCTTTTTGGCAAGATTTAAAGCAAAACAAATACGATGTGTTTTTGTATTACAAGTACCCCATCTAGACTTCATATCTCTTATATAAAAGTTTGAAGAATAAAGGTTCATTTTCTTTTCCCATATTGGTACATTTTCATCTAAATATTCTTGAAGAACTTTTCTAAGAAAAGTTAAATACACTTTTTCGACATTTGCCTCACTCTTTACGTGAACAACAATTTCACCCTCTTTCACATCAACTCTTTCTCTTTTGTCTAGAGCCACTTTTAAAACATATTCATCGCCAAATAAATGAACTAGTTCTCCATCTTTATAGTTTTCTATAACAGGAACTTTCTTTTCATTATCTGATTGCTTTTTTCTAATCCAATCAATCTTAGATTCAACAAATCTTTTAATTTGATTCTCTGACATGATATAAGGCGCAGAAATCTTAACTTGATTGTTTTTATCAAGTCTAATATATAAATTCTTTATCCTTTTGCGTTCAATCGGAATATTTAGTTCCTGAACTTGAATATAGCTATTCATTCCCCATTTCCTTATTAATCCAGTCCATTATCAAATCAACTGCAAAATCAACTTGTTTATTTGTCATTTCACTTCCTTTTGGAATATGATGCCATTTCTCTAAACAATCTCTACAGCAACAAGCACAGGCATGTTGAGCTACAAATACAGGATGGCCCCTCATTGGAGTTTGTTTTCCATCGTTTGGTATTACTTTAGGAGCTAGTCTCTTGTTTATAAAATCATAGGCATGAGATCTGATCGTCTCAATGCCCTTTGTATTTATATACTCTTTGTCTTTGTTAGATAAATGAAATCTTGCTCTAAATGGAGAAGATTTTAATCTATACAAGATCTCTTCATTGTTTGTCATTAATCTACTAAATCAGCGAAGTCGAATTTTTTAAATTCGTTTCTTGTAAATCTATGATACTCAGGCATACCAAAATCAAAATGAATAATATAAATATTATTATTTGGAATTCCATCTTTAAAATAGATTACATTTTGTTCCTCATCATCTATTAGAGCTTCCTTGCAAACATAATTCTTTGAATACTTTGAAAATACTTCTTTAACATCATCTAGTGTACAAGGAACTTTCTTTATTGTTTGAATGAAATCTTCTAGGAATTTATTCTCAACGTTTTCATGAATATATCTAACGCCTTCTTTTGGAATTGTTATACACAATCTGCCATTGTCTAATTTTATTTGAACCTCACCTAAAACAGATCCACTTAGAGATTGTATTAATTCAATCATTTCTTTTTCGTTTAAAGATGCATCAATCATTCTGTTTAAAGATTCTAGTGGATAATACATACTAAATGCCATAGGTGCATAACCAACTTTTATCTCAGCCTCTTTTACTATATCTATAAAATTTTGTAATAAAATTTCTTTCATTATTCACCTCAATAAAATAATACACCATTTATTAGTCGCTATCCATAATAAATAAAAAATGGCACACATAAAGTGTGCCAAAGAATTATCCTAATTATCTATTAACCCATTTTATCTGTAAGCTTTTCGCCGCCAAGTAAATGAAAATGTAAATGATGTACAGATTGGCCACCCCAATCTCCTGTATTTGCAACAACTCTAAAACCTTCTTTTAGGTTTAACTTTTCTAGAGCAATTGTTGTAGATAATATCTTTAATCCTTTACCAATCTTTACAGCTCTTTCATCATTTAATTCTGTCAAGTTTGCATAATGCTCTTTTGGAATCATTAAATAATGAACTTTTGGTTCTGGATTAATATCCTTTATAACGATAAAATCCTCATCTTCATATAGCTTGTTTACAGGTATTTCACCCTTTACCATTTTGCAAAATAAACAATCGCACATATTATTCACCTACCTTACCAATAATTGTATCACAATCAATTGATTCTGCTACGACTTTTATTATCTCGTTTTCTTTAGCATTCTTGACTTTTACTCTGATGTATTCTCTTGAATAACCTGCGTAATAGTCACCTTCTTTTTCTTCGATTAGTACTTCAAGTTCTTTGCCAAGCATAGATTGCAAATAATCATGCTTTGTTTTTAATGCAACTTCTTGAGCTCTTTTACATCTTTCTTTTGAAATCTCACCATTTATTGGCTTCATTTTTGCAGCAACAGTACCTTCTCTTTTTGAGTATGGGAAAATATGGACTTGAGAGAATTTAACTTCTTTTAAGAAGTTAAGAGTGTTTTCAAATTCCTCTTCTGTTTCTGTTGGGAATGCACATATTAAATCTGTTGTAACACCAGCATCTTTAAAATACTTTCTAACAAGATTTACCTTATCTAAATATTGAGCTGTTGTATATTTTCTATTCATCTTCTTAAGAACAGAATCATCTCCACTTTGCAAAGATAAATGGAATTGAGGACAGAATGCCTTTAACTCAGATAATGCTTTTAGTAAATCATCTGTAATTAGGTTAGCTTCAAGAGAGCTTAATCTAATTCTACAATTGATATCTTTTAAGGCTTTAATTAGCTCTACAAAGTTTGTGCCAATATCTTTTCCATAATCAGAAACATCTACGCCTGTTATAACGATTTCTTTAGTTTCTTTTTCAAGTCTTTGACACTCTTTAACTACAGATTCTATCTTTCTACTTCTTGATCTTCCTCTAACATAAGGAATTAGACAATATGAACAGAATTTATTACATCCATCTTGAACTTTAACATAAGCTCTAGTTCTTTCAATTGTTGATGCAAAATCATCCTCATAAACTTTAGATATTTCAGCAACATCAACACCAACCTTTTCAAAAGAATTTGCAAGTGTCATTTTGTTCGCTGTACCTATTACATAGGTAACATTATCTTTTTCTATAAATTGAGCTGGATTATGTTCAGAAGCACAACCGCATACATATACTTTAGCGTTGCTATTAAACTTTAGGCATCTTTCAACACATTGTCTTGACTTTCTTTCTGCTTCATTTGTTACAGCACAAGTGTTTAGAATATAGCAATCTGCTTCTTCTAATTCTTCACTAACAATATGTCCTTTTTCTCTTAATACTTTAGTTATAGAGTCACATTCATATTGATTAACTTTACAACCAAGATTATATACAACTATTTTCATTTTGAAAGCTCGCCTAATTCGTACATTACTAATGTTTGTGCAACAATAGCTGCAGTTTCACATCTTAAAATTCTCTTTCCAAGAGAAACTATCTTCGCCTTTTGTTTTTTAGCCTTTGCTACTTCTTCTTCTGAGAAGCCACCTTCAGAACCAATTATGATACCAATAGATTCTGCTTCTTTTAATTTTCTAATGCTAGAAATCTTTCCAACAGTAGCATGCTCATAAGGCATTATTAAAATATCGTTTTTAGCAGCATCTTCAAGCATTTCATCAAAAGATATTAAATCTCCGATTTCAGGAAGTAATGCTCTTCCACATTGCTTACATGCTTCCATTCCAATTTTTTCTAATCGTTGTTTATTAAACTTTGTTTCGTTTGTATATTGAGATAAGAATGGTTGGATTTTATATACACCAAGTTCAACACACTTTTGTGTTAATAAATCTAGTTTATCTCCCTTTGGTAATGCTTGATATAAAGTAATCTTGCATTCTGGCATTGTTTCGTTTCTTTCTACACATTCAATTAATGCCTCAGCGGAGTTCTTGTTTATCTTTATAAGTTTGCATCTATAATCTACGCCATCATTCATACATACGATTAATTCATAACCAACTTTATAACGAAGAACTTTTACCATATGAGTAAATTGTTCTCCCTCAATTGTTATTTTTGTATCATATGCTGCTTCTTTAGGCACAAAAAATCTTCTTATTTCCATCTTACAAAGATAACTTAAAAGCTACCCATTCTCCTAAATTCTTTCTTTCTATAACCTTGAATCCTAATGATTTAAATACAGTAATTACTTCGTCTTCTAATGATGTTAAAATTCCACTGATGATTATAATACCATTTTGATTAACATATCTTCTTAAATCTTTTGCAAGCATTTTAAGAACTTCTGATGTTATATTTGCTAATACTATATCAAATTTATTCTCCACTTTGGCAAGTAGATTTGAGTTATCTATTTTAATATATTTATCAAAATTATTATATTTAGCATTATTTCTAGCAGCATCTACAGCAACATCATCGATGTCATATGCTTCAACATTTGTTGCTCCTAACGCAACTGCCGCTAATGCTAATATGCCTGATCCTGTACCAACATCAACTATCTTCTTATCCTTTAAATCCAACTCTTCTAAGAAGCTTAAACACATTCTAGTTGATTCATGTTGACCAGATCCAAATGCCATTCCTGGATCCATTTTAATTATTACTTCGTCGTCTTGTTTTTCATAATTAATCCAGTTTGGAACAATAACAACTTTTCCAGCTTTAATTGGCTTATATGTTTTCTTCCAATTCTCCCACCAAATATCTGGATCAACTTCATCTACAATAACTTCTAATGAACCTAAATTAAATGGACTATTACTCTTTAAATTATCAAGTCTTTCTCTTACTAAATTAAGTACTCGTTTTTCATCTTTAATTTCGCAATAAGCTTTTACTTTTACAACCTTATTTTTTAGCAATTCTTCTGTTGAAATATCATATAAAGTTTTGTCGTCTTTAACGAAATCTACTATATCTTTGGTATCATAGATACCAACTCCTTGAGAAGAAACGTCGTATAAGATATCTGCAACAAGCTCACTTCCTTCAGTTGTAGTATCGATGGTTATCTCTTTAATTTTAGCCATTATCTACACTATCTCCAGCTTGTTTTTTCTCTTCTTTTGCCTTTATTATTGCCTTATAAACTACACGAATAGTGAAATATAAAACTGCAAGTATTACAATACCAAATACAATATATAAAATGATATCAATATAATCATTACAAAATACACTTAAAAGAGTCATTATTATACTTGCTGTTAAATCACCAATAACAACAACCATAACAGTCTTAATAAATGGTAATTCTAAGAATGCTCCAATAGCAGTTCCTGTCCATACTCCTGTCATAGGAACTGGCAATGCTACAAATCCAAATAAGCCTAGCATTTTTCTTTTTTCGATTTGAGATGCATCAAACTTATTAGCCTTATCTGATACGGCTTGTGCTTTTCCCTTAAATCCATCTTCAACTGCTTCAACTAAATGTTTAAAGAAGATAAACTTTCTTAACCAGTTAAGAATTGGTCTTAAGATAGCAAGAACGATTGGACACATAATTGCAGAACCTGAAAAAGCTAGCGCAAATGCAGCAATTGGATTCATATCCATAGCAATAGCAAGAGGTATAGATCCTCTAACTTCAACGAAAGGAATCATGGAAACAATTAGGACTGTTATATAGTCATTTCCAATCAACTCTCTAAAAAAATTAACTATGCTCTCTGCCATGAATTACCTCGCATTAAATTATAACGAATGCCCCTATTATAGTCAATTTAAGTAAGTTACTAATTACTTTTTAAGTATGAGTTATGATTTGTTGAAAAATTATCTAAAATAAAAAGCATTATCGGTGTTGAAAAACCGAGAAAACACCGCCCAAATACACCTTCCTTAATTCTAAATTTACATAATAGTTATTGCGTTTTAAAATATCTTCTCTTATAATTATAGAGATTTATTTTTGATAAATTATAAATATATAAATATATAGGTGGTCAAATGGACAAGAAAAAAAGAATTCTTTATACTCTAGTAATTGCAATTCTATGCGTATGCTTTGCAGTTTGCGCATTTGCTTGTAGCAATGACGATGAGAAAGAAGAAGAAACAACAGAAGAAGAGACAGGCCTTCTTTGGGCAAATGGTAACTTCGTACAAGTTTCAGATTCTTCAGCTAGCTACCCACAAACTCCATCAAGTTGGACAGGTACAGCTGGATCTTCATCATCAACAAGTGAGTTAAAAACTCCTACAGGAACAGATAACTTAATCGCTGGTGTTATTAGCGTAGCATCAAGCAGTTTTAAATCAAACGCTGCTACATATGGCAACGCTTCAAACCCTGACAAAGTTGGTAAAGATGATAAGATTTTAATGATCTACAACAAAGTTGCTACATCATACTACTACAAGTCATCATCTACTTCTCTATCTAAGGATACATATTACAAATTAACATTCTCTGTTAAGACAGTTAATATCTCTCCAGAAACAGATGGTAAGGCTTATGGTGCGTATGTTCACATTACTGGTGATGCATACTTAGATTTCGAAGCTATCGATACTCAAGGTGATTGGAAAGAATACACAGTTTACTTCCGTGGTTCTAACAGCGCTAACAAGACTATTTATTTATCATTAGGTCTTGGTGATGGAAACTCTAAGATTGGTAACTTAACAAAAGGTTGGGCTTTCTTTGATAACGTAGTTTTAGAAGACTTAACAAATGTTGAAGAAGGCGAAACAGCTTATACTGATGCTGCATTCGATGCTTTAACAGAATCAGCTCAATTAAGAAAATATGACCTATCTTATGTAGATCCAAACTTTAATGGTATTTCTAATGCTGCTACAGCTACATCAGAAACATTTACTCCTGCACAATTCAATGGTGCTGCTGGCACAGGTTCTGGTGACAATGCTTCTACAAGTTCTTCATACCTAGAAAAAGGTATTATGGATATTGCAAAAGCTGGTAGCACATATTCATTCCCTACAGATGTTACTACATCAAGAACAGTTGACTTAAAGACAGCTCCTGCAAATCAATTTGCTGGTAATAAGCTTCTTTATATCTACAACAAGAAAGCTACAGCTTATATTTATACAGATACTTTAGGTTTCAAAGTTGAAAGCACAAAGTATTACAAGGTATCTATCTATGCTAAGGCTATTACTGATAATGGTAACGCTTACATCAAGTTAAGCAATGGTTCAGAAGTAATTTCTTCTCTAACTGTTGATACTGATGGCATTACAGATAACAATGGTTATAGACAATATTCATTCTATATTGCTGCTAACCAATATGAAGACAATACATTATATCTACAATTATGTTTAGGATATGGTGGTAAGGGTGATGGCACTTGGGCAACTGGTGTTGCATTCTTCGACTCAGTTTCTTATTCATCAATTGAAAAGGACGAATATGATGCTGCTACTGCTGGTGCAGATATTGCTAAGTATTCATATTTAGAAAATGAAGACGATTCAACTATCGTTTCTTTAGCAGCTCCTTTATTCAAGTCTACAGTTACAGATGAAGACTTCTTATCTGATAAAGACGATTCAGAAAGCTTAATCTATTCTTCATATAACTATGATGGAACTCCAGTATTTAAGACATCTACTGCTACAGAACCAAACATCCCTGTTGTTCAATTAAAGAATAGAGTTGCTGCTAGCGCTTCTATCTCTACTGTATATGAATCAACAACTGTAGATAATGCTGCAGCTTACAGCGAATTATTCACTGTTCCTACTAATACAGCTATCTTAATGACATTCTGGGTTAAGACTGTAGATATCGCTTCAGACAAGAGCGCTACAATTACAGTATTCTCTTATGACAGCGAAAAGAGCGCAGATTACAAAAATTGTAAGACCACTTTAACAACAATTTCTGTAAACTCTGAAAAACTAGAAAGTTATGCAAATGAAAACCAAGACAATTACATCAGAATTTCTGTATATGTTTTAGGTGCTTCAGTTGATACAAAACAAATTGGTTTAACATTAACATTAGGTACAGCTACTACTACAACAGATACAACAAACGCTGTTGCTGGTACATTATATTTCACTAACTTAAGAATTCAAGATGCTAAGTACTCAGATTACTCTAGCGCTTCTACAAGTGACGTAGTTTACAAGTATTCATTTGCTGGATCAGGTTCTTCTGGAGAAGTTTCTTCAAACGGACAATTTACATATGTAGATATTTCAGCAACAAATACATTATATGGTGACAACGCTTCTGCTTGGGAAAATGCTAAGTTAGTTAATACTGCTGTTCCTTCAAACTGGACAGTTACAAATTCTAAGGAATTAGTACAAAATGACAACGGACACTCAATGTCTGGTGCTATTAACTTAGTAGATTTTGCACAATGGTCAGAATTATCTGTAGATTCTTCTTTAACTATTGCAAATAAGGAAGATGTATTAGCTGGCCTTGATACAGTAACAAACGTAGACGAATACTTAAAGTCATACCCTAACATGTTATTAATTCAAGCTGTTGATACTCCATCACTTGGTTACAAATCAACATCTATCTCATTATCTGCTAATTCATATTATGTATTTAGCGTATATGCTAGAGATCTAAAGGGTGAATTTGCTATTGATATTGCACCATCTACAAATACAAATAAGTTAGAAACTGCTACAGTTCATACATTTGCTGAAGTTGGTTCTGATTGGCATCAATATTTCGTATTCATTAAGACTGGTATCAATGCACAAACAGTTTATGTAACTTTATATGCATCTGACCCAAGCAATGAACAAAGTGCTAACTCAACTGTATTATTCACAAATGCTACATATGCAACAATTACAGAAGACATCTTCAATTCTGCTAAGAGTGCTGAAGCTACAAACAAGTACATCTCAACACAAACTTGGTTAACAGATGCTATGGATGAATTCACAACATCAGACACAGCATTAGCTACTCCAGCTAACTGGACAGGTTCTACTGTTGATTCTAACAGCTCTACTAATACAGACGATTTAGCAAAGGGTATCTTCTCTAAGGAAACTGGAGACTGGAACTTAATTGATATTGACCCAGATACAACAGATTCATATGCTGATGTAATCTACGATAAGAATGAACAAATCGGAGATAATGTTCTTGTAATCTACAATAAGAATGCAACAACATATAAGTACACATCAACATCTATCACAATGAAGGCTGGTTCTTATTACAAGATTTCTGCTCAAGTTCTTGTTAAAGATTTAGCTTACCTATCTGAAGATGATATTGATTCTTCTGATTCTAAGTATGATGATTACAAGAATAAGAACTTATTACCTACAGCAACAGCTACTCTAAAGGCTAATAATAAGACATATACATTTGGTCAATATATCGCTAAGGATCAAACTCTTGCTGATTTCGATAATAACCAAGAATCTTATAATGAATATCTATTAAAGAAAGATAGATTAATCAATGCTACAGAACCTGCTAAGTGGGTAACATATACATGGTATATCTCTCTTGATAAAGACATCGAAGAAGACGTTTCAACAACAATCTCATTCTCATTAGGTGGAAAGAACGTTTCTTACTGGATGAGCGGTTATATGTTTATTGATAACTTCGAAGTTGAAGAGTTAACAGAAACTCAATGGGCGGACACAACTGTTGTTCCTGCTGATGAATCATATACATATGGTGCCGATACATATAACAAGGACGTTGCTTCTAAGACATATAAGATTACTTATACTGTTGACGATGCTGAAGCTGAAGAAGAAGCTGAAGAGGAAGAAGAAGACAACAATAATACACAAGATGAAGAGCAAAAGAACTTCGTTTGGTTATATATCACATCTGGTGTTTTAGCTGTTCTAGTAATCGCTGCCGTAGCTACTGTATTATACAGAAAATATGGTAAGAAGAAAGTTAAGAAGATTAAGAAAGCTTCAGTTACTAAGATTACAGAAAAGAACTCATCAAGAGATAAGTTCAAAGACTAATACTTATAATTAGTATTCAAAGGCCACTAGGAATCCCCTAGTGGTCTTTTTGTTATATTTAGTATATTTATATATAAATATGTGATAGAATTACACTGGCCAATCGAGGTGGCAAATATGTTGAATTATGAAGAATGCGTAAACTATATGGAAGGATTATCTAAATTCGGAAGTGTTTACGGATTAGATACAATAAGAAATTTTCTAAATAGATTAAATAACCCACAAAACGAATTAAAGTTTGTGCACGTTGCTGGAACAAACGGAAAAGGTTCTGTTTGTGCATACCTAACAAAAATTTTAATTTGTGCTGGATATAAAATTGGAACATTTAATTCACCTTCTGTTTTCACATACAATGAAAGAATCTTAATTAATGCAAAACAAGCAAGCGATGATATCATTTGTAAATATATCAATATAGTAAAAGAAGAAAGAGATAAGATGGAGAAAGAAGGAATAACTTCCCTTCCTACTTCTTTTGAAATGGAACTTGCAGCCGCTTTATTAATCTTTAGAGATTTAAATTGCGATATCGTTGTACTTGAAACAGGAATGGGCGGAAGACTTGATGCAACAAATGTTGTTGAAAATAAACTTCTATCTATCATTACGGCTATAGATTTTGATCATACTCAATATCTTGGAGATACTCTTGAGAAAATAGCTCAAGAAAAGTTTGGAATAGTAAGAGATAGACTTCTAACATTTAAACAATCTAAAGAAGTAATGAAAGTATTCAAAAAGGCTCCAAAGCTTTATGTTACTAAAGAGGCCAAACTTCTTATTGCTACAAGAAATGATATCCTATTCCAATATGGAAGAAAAACATATAAGATTCAAATGCTTGGAGAACATCAATTACAAAACGCATCACTAGCAATTAAAGCTGCAAGAATCTTAAAGCGTTTAGGATACACTATTACTGAAGACAATATAAAGAGTGGATTATTTACAACAAAGTGGCCAGGAAGATTAGAAAAGATATCTGCTGGTGGTAAATTATTCGTACTAGACGGTGCTCATAATCCAAGTGGTGCTCTAACTTTAAAGAATGCTATCAAATTACACTTTGCTACTGAAAAGAAAGCATATGTGTTTGGCGCATTTAAAGATAAGGACGTTGATGGTGTACTTAAAAACATGCAAGAAGTATTATCTACAGTGTATGTTGCTTCTGCCCCAACACAAAGGGCTTTAGACGTCGCTTCTCTTAAAAATATTTGCGAAAAGTACGCTAATAATGTTATAACTAATGCAAGCATTAGTGAGGCTATAAATAAGGCCTATAAAAGCGATTCAGAAATAATAATAATTTTCGGCTCATTAAGCATATTAAAAGAAGCCAAAGAATATATAAGAGGAATAAATGGATAAGAAGAAAATTGAGCAAGCAATAAAAGACCTTCTTGACGCTATTGGTGAGGATAAAGATAGACCAGGTCTAAAGGACACTCCAGATAGAGTTGCAAGAATGTATGAAGAAATACTTAGTGGTTATAATGATGATGCATCAAAGCACTTAAGTAAGACTTTTACTGTTGATACAAGTGATATCGTTATTGAAAAAGATATCCAATTCTCTTCTATGTGCGAGCACCATTTAATGCCTTTCTTTGGCAAAATGCATATAGCATATATCCCTAATGGAAAAGTTGTAGGACTTTCAAAACTTGCTAGATGCGTTGAAACATATGCTAGACGTTTACAATTACAAGAACAATTAACTTACCAAGTATGTAAAGCTATTATGGATAACCTAAATCCAAAAGGCGCCATTGTTGTATGTGAAGCAGAACATACATGTATGACATGCAGAGGCGTAAGAAAGATGGGCTCAAAAACAATAACATACACAGTACTTGGAGACATTGACGATAATACTAAAAACGAGGTACTTTCTTTACTAAAATGATTATTGGAAATAAAACTTTTGAAACCGGCACTCATGTAATGGCAATAGTTAACCTTACACCGGATTCTTTCAACGAAAATTCAAGATGCACTTGCGATAACGTTTTACAACGCGTAGAACAAATGATTAATGACGGCGCTGAAGTAATTGATATTGGCGCTCAATCTACAAGACCTGGACATATTCCAGTTTCTGATCAAGAGGAAATTAAAAGATTAGTTGAACCTCTTAAATTAATTAGATCACATTTCGATATCCCTATTTCTATAGATACATACTACCCAACTGTTGCTAAAGTTGCCCTAGATAATGGCGCTGACTTAATCAATGATATTTGGGGATTACAATACGGCGATAAGTCTATGGCTAGCGTAGTTGGAGCTTATAACGCTGCTGTTTGTATCATGCACAACCAAAATGGGACCGAATATAAAGACTTTTATAAAGATATCGAGAATTTCTTAAAGGATGGACTAGAACTTGCTTATAAGGCTAATATCGACTCTAAAAAGATTATTCTTGATGGTGGCATAGGTTTTGGAAAGGATATAAATCAAAACTGGGAACTTTTACACAACTATGATAAACTATACTCATTAGGATATCCTCTACTTCTTGGTACATCAAGAAAGAGAATGTTCGGCGGAGAAGTTAAAGATAGACTTGAACCAACACTTGAATCTACAAGAGAAGCTGTTAGAAAGAATATCTTATTTGTAAGAGTTCATGATGTAAAAGAAAACGTTCAAGCAATAAAGGAAGAAAATGCAAAGCTTAATAGAAATTAATGATTTAGTAGTAAATGCATGTCATGGCGTTCTTGATTTTGAAAAAAAAGAAGAACAACCATTTGTATTTAACTGCAAAATTGATATTGATTTCTTACAAGCAGCAAAGAATGATGATTTAAATAAAACCATCTCTTATTGCGATATAATGCAAGACATATCCGATTTTTGTAAAGCTCACACATTTAATCTTATAGAAACTTTGGCATATAAAACTGCCCTAATGCTTTTAAACAAATATAGCATGATTAAATCTATTAATCTTAATGTTAAAAAGCCTGAGGCTCCATATGGCCTTACATTTAAAAATGTGGGCGTTGATGTAAATTTATCTTGGCATACTTCTTTTTTATCTTTAGGAAGCAATTTAGGAGACAGAGAGGCTACTTTATTAAAAGCTATAGAACAATTAAACTCTGACGAAATTAGAGTTGCAAAGAAATCTTCATTCTATAAGAATGCACCATATGGTGGAGTAGCTACTGAAGAATTTGTTAATATGGCAGTGGAAATTAAAACTATTTATTCACCACACCAATTACTAAATAGAATTCATGAAATTGAAGCATCACTAGGAAGAGTTAGAGATGTTCACTGGGGAAATAGAACTATAGATATAGATATAGTATTCTATGACAACATTACCCTAAACACAGAAGAATTAACTATTCCTCATAAAGATTATAAGAATAGAGATTTCGTTCTTGTACCATTATCTGAGATAGCCCCTTATATTATTGAACCACAGCAAAACGCATAAAACTAATATGTCAAATATTTAAAATGCACCTTGTTTTTGCAAGGCTCATTATTCTTAACTTACGCTTAATTTACTAACTCCTGTTTTATACTTATCTGATTTTTCATCTTTGTTTTGGCAACAAAAAACCAAATCACATGTATTTCTATATTTTATATCCGTTTTATTGCAATACTCCTTAGTTGTAAACATAGAGCCTGCAGAACTATTATGATATTCCCATGTAATTTGTGATTCCCCTGAATAGAATTCAATTGCCATACCATAAGTCTCATAAATATTATTTTCTAATGTTGTCAATCCTGTTCCAGATTTTTTTGTTGTATTTTCGAACGCTCCGGCAAATGACATATGATCAAGATGAGTACAAGCATGTGGTATATTTATATACTTTAAGTTCTCACATTCATAGAATGCATATTTACCAATTTTTTCAATACTGCTTGCTAAACGAATATTTTCAAAATTTGTACATCCATAGAAAGCATAATCTTCAACTAAAGACACTTTAGAGAATTCTGTATAATGGTTATTCATATATGTATCTCTAACATCTGGATTTACTGCATTAGAATCGGAAACATGCGCCTCAACATATGTATCTACTGCTGCCCAATCTCCATAGCCAAAAAATTCTAGTTTTGCGCATTCCCTAAAGCATGAACTCTTAACCTCTAATGTATAAGTTGGATTTGTTGAGCTTTCAACGCTAATTAATTCTGTACATTTCATAAATGCTTCTGAACCAAAGTATGTTACATTTCCAGATACATATACATGTGTCAAATTAGAATCTTCCTTAAATGCTCTATATGGAATAGAAGTAATGTTCGCACCACGAAGATCTACAGTTGTAATATTTGTACAGCCATTAAATACTGCAGATCCCAATGTTATTAACGAAGATGTGAACACAGGAAGTGTTGTTAAATCTTTACAATCACTAAAAGCTCCCATGCTTATACTTGCCAAAGTTGAATTTGATGCTAATGATAATGTTTGTAATCCTGTAGATGCAAACGCATATTCGCCAATACTTGTTAGAGTGCTTGGTATTTCAAATGCTGTTAATCCAGAGCATTTATAGAACGCATATTTGCCAAGTGCATGCAATGTTGAATTAGATTCAAAAGAAACACCTAGATTCATACATTCTGAAAATGCGTAGTTCCCTATTGATGTTGTGCTATTTGAAATAACAACACTAGAAAGATCAGTTTTTCTAAAAGCATATTGCCCAATTGATACTAAATCGTTGGTATACGCTGGAGATGTGTTTCCGTCTTTAAACTTCATATCAACAAGATTTGTACAATAATCGAATGCTTTATCTCCAATTGATGTTATTGTAGTTGGAAGAATCAAATCTGTAATTGATCTTAAAAAACAAAAAGCTCCATTTGGAATAGATGTAATAGAAGAATCTATTCCACTTAAATCAAATGTTCCAGAAACAAGAGTTCCATTTACATAAAAATCTACATTCCTATCATCATGATAGAAATCAATATATGAACCATTATAATCAATGCTTAGATAATTATTCCAACTTGAGATGTAAACTTTTGTTAATGCACTCATGCTATTAAAAGCAGATGAACCAACTTCAGTTACATTAGATAAGTCAATAGAACTTACATTTGTTGCTTGATAGAAACCTTTCTCGCAAATTGTGTTTGAATTAACTGTTACATTTACATAAGATGAATCACTTGCTAAATCCGTCCATTTCTTTCTCATTGGACATGTAAGATTATGCAAGTATGATGCGCCTGTAAATATACCATTTGCCATCGTTACATTTGATGGAATCTCTAATGTGTTTATTTTTGTTCCACTAATAAATTCCCTACCAATGCTTGATATGTTAGTACCTGAGGCAAAAGATAAAGTCTCTAAATCTGAAGCTCCTTTAAATGCTATTGCGCCAATACTTGTTACGCTTGTTGGTATTGTAATACTTGTTATTGCAGTATAAGCAAAACTTGATCCTTCAATACTTTCTAGATTTGAACCAGACTCAAATGATACATTTGTTAGATTGGTGCAATAATAGAATGCACTAGCCCCTATAGTTGTTACACTTGCTGGAATAGTTATACTTGTAATACCTGTGTTTGCGAAGCAACTTCCTGCAATTGTCTCAAGATTTGAATTTGCTTCAAAATTAACTGTCGTTAAGCTTGGGATATGGTCAAATCCCATAATTGTTGTAACTTCTTTTGGAACAGTTAATGTACTCATTTGCGTATTTGCAAATGCATATGCTTCAATAGTTTCTAAATTTGGATTAAGTGTTACAGATGTAATATTTGTGCCATCAAATGCGTGTAATTTAATTGTCGTTAAACTTGTTGGGAAAGAAATACCATTTATTCCCGATTTATAGAACGCATATACATCAATTAAAGAAACACTATTTGGTAAACTTACAGAAGTAATGTCTTTGCATTTATAGTACTTATATGGTCCAATTTCTGTTAAGTTCATAGAACTTAAATCTAGATTAGTTACTTCATTTTGTCCGATATATAACTTTAATTTATTATTATCGTTTGCAACAATTACACCTTGTGTAAATGACATATAGTGAGATAACGATTCAACATGTAAATCTAAATCTCCACCAGTTCCTATTTTCGAATTCAAAGCTGTCAAACTATGAGGAACAACAAAAGATGTTACACCTGTGTTTTCAAGTGCATAGGAACCAATTGTTTCAATAGAAGCTGGTAAATTAATCTCTGTGACATATGTCAAATCTCTTAATGAGTTTTGAGCAATACTTGTACCACCAGTTATCGTAATACTTGTTAATGATTTTGGAACAAAATAACTTCTTGCATAATACTCATAAGTGCTAGGATTTCCAATTGCGCTTTTAAATATATATCCAAATGGATTTGTAGATGTTGGTTTATCACCTATAAATGGTATTGTTATACTTGCAAGTGAATTAGTCCCGCTTAACGCATATTGTCCTATTTTGGTTAAATTAGAACCTGTCTCTATTGCAAAAGTCTGTAATCCTGTACAATCTTTAAATGCATTTGTTCCTATACTTTCTATTGATTTTGCTAGATTAATCGTTGTTAATAAAGAACAACCCTCAAACGTATTATCCCCTATTGTTTTTAGTTTTGTTAGAGTTGCATTACTAAATGATGTTAATTTTGAATCTCCACTGAAGGCGCCATTACCTATTGTTTCAACATCGCGTAACATAATAGTTGCTAGGTTGTTCATATTAGCAAATGCATTGTAATCTATAGTCTTAAGACTTCTTCCATCTAAAGCTGTTATGCCTGAACAACCATTAAATGCACTTGTTCCTATGGTTTGTACACTCGAAATATCTATATTCTTTAAATTAGTACAACCAGTAAACGCATTAAATCCTATAGAAGTAACACCAGCAGGAATATCAAGAGATTCAATACCTGTACAACCATAGAACACTCTACCTGCTATTGTCTCTAAAGTGCTTGGTAATTTTACGCTTGTCAAAAGTGTACATCCTTCAAATGCAGCATAATCAATCTCTGTTCCTTTAGATTCCGAAAGATCTACAGTTTTTAAAGTTTCTCTAATGTAATATGACATAGATGAACCTAAATCTATATCTTCTGATGATATCGTCAACTTCTCAACTTTAGAACCGCTAAATATTGAGCTAATGATATACTTTTGTTTTGTAATTGTTAGATCCTTGATTGGAATCTCTGTACTATCGCCAAAGAATGTGCGTAAACAATAATATTTAGTTTCAACACTTGTGTTATTTGGATTACGAAGGCCAACAAATGGTGTTGTTAGTTTAGTTAAAGAATCACATCCTGCTAAAAGACCTGGTTGAGCATTTTCTAATCCATTTGGGAACACTAACTCTTCTAAAGATGAGCAATTTTTAAATACATCCGCATATAAATATAATATTTCTGTATCTTCAGCAAATGTAACTGTTGTTAAGTTCTCACAGTTCTCAAATGCTGATTTTTCAATATACTGAACTGTTTTAGGAATAGTAATTGTAGTAATATTTGAATTATCTTTGAATAGTCCCTCTCCTAATTTTTCAATATCCTTACCATTAATTTGTGCTGGAATTGTGTATTCAGTTGCCGTATTATCTTTAAGAGCAATAATAGTATCACCACTATTATTAACAACATAATTACTCATGTTGTTATCAAAGCAAGCATATACTTTCATACTTGTTTGGTAATGCCAAATTGTGTCTTTTAAGAACTCTGCTCTTTCGCCTGTTTCTGGTTTTTCATATTCCCAGCGAACAAAGTTTTTACCTTTTACTACAGGATCTGCAGGTAAAGCAATTTCATAATCGCCTTTATTAAATTCTACTGTTGCGTATTCACTTCCATCCACATAGAAAGTAACCTTTAAGTCGCCGCCTTTTGAACATGAAGCAAAGCCTACACTTAAAACAATAATTAATAATATTAAAGTAATCCCTAAAAATGCCTTTTTCACCGCGATACCCTTTTTATTCATTATATAATATCGCGCTAAAAATAAACATAGTTAAAAAAAGACATCGGGTGAACCAATGTCTTAACTCTTTATTCTTTTATTGTTCCCTTTCTTTAGGAACCTTCTTTTGAATGTATCTGACAACAGCATCTTTATCTGGATATGTTGTTACTACGAATAATTTATCCCCATATTTAATTTCTGTATTACCACTTGGGATAACAACTTGAGTTTTTCTATAAATACAAGCGATTGTATATAATCTTGTATTTTCAAGTTGAGCTAGTGTCTTTCCAATAATAGCTAAATCTGGAGAATTTAATTTAATCTCAAGCATAGCAATCTTATCTTGTTCAAGAGCAAGGGACTTAACTACGTTTTCAAAATTAACTTCTGCTTGAATTGTTTGAACAAGGAAATCAGCTGAAGATACTACACTTCTAATACCTAATGAATGGAATACATCAACGTTCTTAGGGTTAGTAACTGTACAAATAATTCTTGGTATATTAAATACTTTTGAAGCAACTTCACAAATAACAAAGTTGTCTTCGTCCTTTGTACATAAAGCTACTACTAAATCTGCTTGTTGAATTCCTGCTTCGTTTAATACACTAACAAGAGTTGGATCACCATTATATACAATAACGTGATTCTCTTTGCTTAGATATTTACAATAATCAACATCTTGATTAACTACAGTAATCTGATGTTTTTCTTCTTTAAACTTCTTAATAATGAAGTCCGCTTCATTTCTACCACCGGCAACTAGTATCCTCATTAGTTCTTTTCCTCCGATGTTATTTCTACGTATCTCTTAATAGATAAATCGAAAGGATTAATAACATTTAATTTTGTTAACTTGAATAATTGATCCTTGTCGTTATTACTTTGTCTTACAAAAATCTTCTTTACGTGATAAAGTTCATCACAAATACTTGCTAAGAAAATGTTTGTATTATCACTTTCTGTGGCAATTACTACTTGAGATGCTTTTGTGATTTCCGCTTCTTCTAGTGTTGATGCTTCAAATGCATCGTCATTAATCTCAATACCAGCGAAATCGTCTGATACATTCTTAAATGACTTTTCGTCCTTATCAATAAGTACAACATCTTGGCCGTCAGCAGATAACTTGCTTGCTAAGTAAGAACCAAATTTTCCTGCGCCAATAATAACTATATGATCTCTCATAAAATCTCCATTGCTATTTATATAATAGCATCTTATTTAATTATACAATTATATTGGCTGTTGTCAAATTATCTCATTTAGAGTCAGAAAGTCGTAAAGACAAGGTGAATCACTATTTTTCTTTTGGGATCTACCTAAATACCCTATCATTTTCCCATATGGATCTCTAATGGCTTCAATAAAAAAGTCTGTATTTGTTTTTTCTGAATAGTACGTATGTACGCGATTATTATTAACACTTAAATTAAACCATGTAATTACATGATCCACTAATCTTTTGAACTTTTCATCAAATTCGTTAAAATGATTTTCTCCAACAAGTTTCTTTTCATGATAAAATTCTTCTGCAGCCTTATTCGCATATACTATATTGTGATCTAAATCACAAATAATGATAGCGGAACTATCATTATCGTATACACTTTTGATATAATCTGTTAACTTAACCATCTATACATACCCCAAATTTTTATTACAATGAGGTCCGAATTATTAGCCCTTTTTCTGCTCTTATTCTAGATGAAAATAATATTGGTTTTTTATAATTGGAAAAATAGGACGGATATTTGGCAATCTAGTTTAACATCGAATTATATAAGTCTAAATCGTCATTTCCAAATACATCAAAAATTACCTTATTTATATGCTTTGAGGTTGGTAAAAACTTCTCTACTTCTTCGATTGCAATCTTTGCAGCTTCCTTTTGCGGAAATCTAAAAACACCTGTAGAAATACAACAAAAGGCAATTGATTTTACTTCATGATTATCTGCCACTTTTAAACATTCTCTATAACAGCTTCTTAATTCGTTTATTTCTTTTGTCGTTAAACCATAGCCAATAATAGGGCCTACTGTATGAATTATATATCTAGATGGTAAATTATATGCATAAGTTATCTTTGCGCTTCCTGTTGGCTCTAAATGCCCTTGTGCTTTTATTATTTCATTACATTTTAGTCTAAGTTCTACGCCAGCATATGTGTGTATGCAATTATCTATACAAGCATGACATTGTCTAAAACAACCAAGCATTTCAGAATTTGCAGCATTAACAATGGCATCTACTTTTAATTTAGTAATGTCACCTTGCCAAATAAATATCTTATTATTCTTCTTTACAGGCTTTAGTGTAGACACATCAACAATGCCTTTCTTTTTATTCTCTTCTTTTAGGTATTCATCTTGAATTTTTAGAAACTCTTCTGAAATAGGATTTGGCATACGAACATTGCATAGACTTCTAAATAGCCTAAACTGTGCGTCAC